>JABHWQ010000087.1 GCA_018657655.1 Chloroflexota bacterium
GAGCCCGTAAAATATTCGAATCGGGAGAAGGGATGGAAGTCGATATTGAGGCCCCTCTTCCTTCGGGTAGCCGATGGTACCACTCCGATCTCCAACCGGTGAAAGATCCGAGCGGCAAAGTGATCGCGATCCAATGCATCTCTTACGATATCACCGAACGCAAGCAGGCAGAGGAACGGGTCGAACATCTAAACCTGATATTGCGCTCTATCCGAGATGTGAATCAACTCATCGTCACTGAAAAAGATCCGGACAAACTGATTAAAAGAGCATGTGACAAGCTCACTCAGACGCGTGGCTACCAGACCGCCTGGATTGCCCTGCTCGATAGATCCGGCATCCCAGTAGCCAGCGCGGAATCCGGTTTTGGCAGCGACTTTGCAGAGATAGAGGAGCAATTGAAACGCTGCAAGCTTCCAAAGTGCGTAAAGACGGCACTAATGCAACCAGATGTATTGGCCATAGAAGACCGATCAAAGATATGTCGTAGCTGTCCTCTTTGGAAGATGGGGGAAGGTCTGGGGGTTATGTGTACCCGCTTGGAACATGACCGGCATGCCTATGGTGTTATCTGCGTTAACTTACCCACGCATATGACCGCTGATACTGAGGAACAATCCTTATTCGTAGAGCTAGCTTCAGACATTGCACTTGCCATTCATAGTATTGAAGAGGAGAGGGAACGCAGATTAGCAGAACAAGTAGTTCGAGAACGGGAAGAGGAATACTCTACCCTGGTGGAACTATGCCCCGATGGAATTGTGGTGACTAAAGACACCGAGATTGTTTTCATGAATCAACGGGCTGGCGAGATTGTCGGTCGAGCGATTACTGAGTGTATTGGTAAGGATCTCACAGAATTTGTAGCAGCCAATACCCCGGAATTAATGGAAGAACTCCAAAACGGATTCACATTTGAGGATATCTCGAAAATCTCTACCGACAATATAGGATTTCGCACTTTCACGCTACCAATCAGGAAAGGCACCGGAGAACTCGTTTGGCTCGAGACCAGTCGTGGTCCCATTGTCTACAAGGGTGAGAATGTCCAGCTCAGCTTCATTCGCGATATCACCGAACGCAAGCAGGCTGAAGAAGCACTGCGGGAAAGTGAAGAAAGATGGCGTTCGCTCGTGGAGAACGCTCCGAACCAGATCATTAGCGTAGATCGCGAGGGTACCATTCTGTTCTTGAACCGAACTGTGTCTCCCGATTTGGTGCCAGACGATCTAATAGATACAAGCATCCTTGACTTCGCACTGCCGGGGGAACGTGACAGAACTCAAGAAGCTATTGAGACCGTCTTCAATACCGGCGAGTCAGTTGGTGAGTTCGAGATACAAGGTTATAATACATTGGGTACGATCCGGTGGTATTCATGGAGAGCGGGACCGGTCAGGCTGGGCAGTGAGGTTGTTGCCGCGACGATCATCGTCACTGATATTAACGAACGCAAGCTGGCTGAACAGGAATTAAGGGAAAGCGAGGCCTTCAATTTCGCATTATTCCAGTACAACGCTACACCGACCATCATTGCTGATCTTGAAGGAAGAGTAGTTAAGGGCAATCTGGCACAGCGCTACTCCGATAACCGGATCCCTGAAATTGGGGATATGATGTACGAGGATTACGCCGGCAAGCACGATATCGATATGCACGCCGAACTCATGGAATGTATCAGGTCAGGAAAACCAAAGCAATTCCCCGAACAAAAATACGATGACAGATACCTTTTTATAACCATATCCCCCTTCTCTCAAGGAGCCATGATAATGGCTAATGATGTCACTGAGATAAAGCAGTCAGAAGAGGCACTGCGGGAGAGCGAAGAGAAATACAGGTTACTTATTGATAACTACAGCGATCCTATTTTAGTCTACGATCGCGATAATGTTGTCCTGGTGATGAACGTTGCAGCAGCAGTGAATCTAGGCGGGGAACCTAAAGACTTCATTGGGAAGTCAGTATATGATTTTCTGCCCAAATCAGCTGGCTTTACGGTGGAGAGGCATCGCCAGATTATAGAATCGGGAAAAAGGGCTGATTTTGAGGACCTCATTGAGCTTCCGTCTGGTGATAATAGGTGGTTCTGGTCAACTCTCCAACCAACCAGAGGCCAAGATGGCAGTAATACTTGCATTCAAGTCATCTCTTACGACATCACCGAACGCAAGCTGGCAGAGGAAGCACTTAAAGAATCCGAAGCAAAGTATTCCGCAGTTGTGCAAAAAGCGAATGAAGGAATTGCCGTGGTACATAATGATCGCATCGTGTTTGCCAATGAAGCTCTGTCGAAGATCACCGGCTATTCGGTATCCGAATTGGAGGGGAAAGCTCTCAGCGATGTAATGACCACGGAATCAGCGGAACATGCCATGGAAATATATCGAAAACGAATGTCCGGTGAACCTGTTCCTTCGGTTTACGAAGTGAGAGCACTTCGTAAAGACGGGTCTACCAGAGACGTGGAAATATCAGCGGGTACAATACCATACTTGGGTAATGTGGCAAGCATTGCAGTAATCCGAGATATCACGGGACGCAAGGAGACAGAGCAGGCGCTCAAAGAGAGCGAAGAAAAATATCGTTTGCTCATCGAAAACTATACGGATCCAATCATTATCTATGATCGTGATAGTAGAGTAACAATAATAAATTCAGCTGCTGCACAAGACCTTGGAGGGGCACGTGAGGATTTTATTGGCATGTCGATACAGGAGTTCTTACCGACCGTAGCTAGCAATGTGATTCAACGGAATCTTCAGATTATTGAATCGGGGGCGGGCGCTTCATTTGAGGATATCATAGAGCTGCATACTGGTGAACAACGGTGGTTCTGGTCAAATCTGCAGCCAGTTAAAGATGTGTATGGCCACATAACCGGTGTTCAGGTTATTTCCTATGATATCACTGAACGCAAGAAGGCTGAGGAAGCACTCCGAGAAAGTGAAGAAAAATATCGAACCCTCATGGAGAGTTTTGATCATCCCATCTGGGGCTTTGACTGTAATGGAATAGCGCTGGTAGCAAATCTGGCAGCCACAAAACCTTTTGGCAAAAAGCCTGAAGATTATATCGGGAGATCAATCACTGAGTATGCACCCGAGAGATCCGCTATGATTTTGGATAGAAATCGCCAAGTTATAGAATCAGGAATAGGGGCTAGCTTCGAGGATGCGTTTGAGTTCCCTAGGGGCAGGATGTGGTTCTGGTCGAGTCTGCATCCAGTCAAAGACGCAGATGGGAACATAACCGGTGTCCAGGCTATTTCCTATGATATCACCGAACGCAAGCAGGCAGAAGAGGCACTACGTGAGAGTGAGGAAAAGTGGCGCTCCTTAATTGATAATAGTAACGATATCATTCAGATTTTAGATATTGAGGGTAATATCCTTTACATGAACAAGGTATACCCTTCACATACATTGGAAAATGTTATAGGCAGGCCCGTCTTTGAATTCATGGATGACAAGTCCAGGCAGATTACTCGTGATTCAATTGGCAGACTTTTGAAGGAAAAAACGCCTCAAGACCTTGAAGTAGTGATTCTCCTCCCGGGACATGGCGATGTGCACTTCGACGTGAAGTATGTGCCGATGTTTGTTAATGGCGAAGTCGATAAGATAATTTCCCTCGTTTCAGATATAGAAGAAAAGAAGGAATCTGAAGAGAAACTGCGTAAGAGCGAAGAGCGGCTCCGGCAATTGTCTGAGTCAACCTTTGAAGCAATAGTGGTTCATGATAAGGGAAATCTTCTACTGGACAACGACCAGTTCTATGAGATGTTCGGACGGAAACCCGGCGAGTCGTTTAGCATTGAGGAAGCACTTACCCCTGAATCACTGGCTGAAATCACGGAGAGATTCGGATCGGATGACCCGGGGCCGTACGAGTTAACGGGAGTAAGAATCGATGGCACCCGGTTCCCATTGGAAGTTAGAGCCAGAGAGATGGAATTTGGTGGCGTAATGGCCAGGGCTGCGGCTATTAGAGACATCACCGAACGTAAGCGAGCCGAAAAGGAATTGAGAGAGGGCGAAGAAAAACTCCGCACCATGTTCGATGCCATCGGTGATGCAGTACATGTCACTGATCTGGAAGGCAATATAATAGAAGTCAACCAGTCATCACTTGCCATATTCGGATACGAGAGTAAGGATGAAATCCTCGGCAGCCATGCAGCTGAACTAATCGACAAAAAAGACCATGCAAAACTCGCCAATCACATCGCGATGACACTTGAAACCGGTCGGGGTGAAGTTCAAGAATATTTGATGCGAGGTATTAATGGCAGAGAATTCAGTGGTGAGACGCATGCTAACCTTCTACGCGATGGATCGGGAAATCCCACCGGATTCATCAGTATTACGAGAGATGTCACCGAGCGTAAGAAGGCCGAGGAAGAGGCAGCCCGGGCCAAGGGTCTGGAGGAACTGGATGTACTGAGAACCGCACTCCTGGCCAGTGTATCTCATGAACTGCGCACGCCACTGACTTCAATAAAAGGTCTTGCCTCCACATTGGTACAGCCGGATGTGGAATGGGATAAGGAAACCCAGGAAGACTTCCTCAACAGCATCGTGCGAGAGTCTGATAGACTCAACCACATTGTCAGTGATCTTCTTGACATGTCACGGCTGGAATCAGGTACGATGACGATGAGAAAAACGGAATGCACACTCTCTTCCGTCGTACGTGAGATCAGCGATCAATTGAACGTTTTAGTAGCCAATAATCGGCTCAAGATCAATGTCCCTGCCGATTTGCCAGAGATATATGCCGATGAAATACGAATCGGAGAGGTCATCACCAACCTTGTATCCAATGCTGTATCGTATTCTGAAGATGATACGGAAATCACATTGCAAGCAAAGCAACACGATAACGAGATACTGGTAAGCGTCACTGACCAGGGAATCGGTATCGCTGTTGAGCATTTGGATAAAGTCTTCGACCGATTCTATCGGCTGGAGGGTGGTACGATACGCAGACGGGGCGGTTCTGGCTTAGGATTGGCAATCTGTAGAGGAATCGTCGAAGCGCATGATGGCAGAATCTGGGTGGAAAGTATCGGCAGTGAAGGCTCCAAGTTCAACGTTAGCTTGCCAATAGTAGCTACTTCGGAGGTAAACTTCGAACAAAACGTTTCAACCAAGATGGATGATCAGGACATATCTCGTCCCGATGTTTCATCATCAACCTCATTAGGAGGTATCCGGGAGTGAAGGGTGCAAAGGTTCTCATGGTTGATGATGATCCCAATATCCTGAAGTTTGTAAGCGCTAATCTAAGAGCACGTGGTTTCGACGTAACAACGGCGGAAGACGGCGAAACTGCCCTTAAAATCGTAGAACAAGCCATGCCAAACCTGATCATTCTGGATCTTCTAATGCCGGGTATTGGTGGAGCTGAGGTGTGCCGCCGAATTCGAGAGTGGTCCGATGTACCCATCATAATACTGACCGCTATCGGTGAATCGAAAACCCGGATGGAACTGAAAAGCTTAGGCGCTAGTGATTATATAACCAAGCCTTTCGATATACCGGATTTTCTTCAAATCGTTAGGGTAGCGCTAGAACAGTAAATCGTTTTCCTACATTATCCTCAGTATTTCAGTGCTTGAAAAAGCAACCCCAAGATATCGTCCGTCACGGATGCCTAAAGGCACGGGGGCGGTGTGTATTTACGCAATATCACAGTTTACTCACAAACCCCCTATCCTGGAAGCTGTACAGCACATTGCGGTTGCCCTAAATCCAGTCGTTGACAAGGCCCAGCTCCATTTGACGTATATTCAGGCCATCAACCAGAAATACTGCAACGCAGATGGGAGGTGAAAGTCAAGACTTTTGAGGAAAGAGAGCGCTATAATAGCACCAGCAGAAGGCAAGACGTGAGCCCTGAAAACGTCCTCTAATTATTGGGCCAGTTTGTCCCACTTTTGCTGACGACGCACACATGATTGGGAATAGCTTCATGCCCCCTCTTTATAATACAATCGCAGCAGGTATGTTAAAATTGTTGGGGGAATCCTTGGAGTTTTATCTGTCTGAAAGAGGCATACAATGAGCAAACCAACTCACAAAGCGGAACTGGAAGGCTCCCTACGACCAGTGGAGCTTTTTGAAACGCTACTGCGTGCAGTGGCTGACGGTATCGTTATTACGGATTCCAATCAAAACATCATTATGGCCAATAAGGCCTTCTCCGAGTTTTTTGATCAGGGGGTACAGGATGTTAAAGGGACCAACCTGTCTGTTTGGCTAAAACAACTCGGTGATAATGCACCAAAAACATGGGAACAGTTGGAGGAGCAGGTAAAACGTAATGGTGCTTGCAGCAACACCAATTTTCAGATGTCAGAAAAGATCGGGCCAAAGCACTTCAGCGTGAATGCTTCCCGTATGGAAAAAGTAATCGATGAAGAAAGCGGCATCATCAGCATCTGGCGTAATGTCACGGACTCGGTATGTGCAGAGGAGGCGTTGAAAAATTCCGAAGAACGCTTCCGATCTCTAGTGGAAAACGCTCCGGACATTGTCATGAATGTCGATTCAGACGGCATAATCCAGTTTATCAATCGCACGCCGCCGAGGATATCTATCCATGATGCTATCGGGAAAAGTGTGCTGGACTTCACGGCAGATGAGCATCACGATATGGTCAAAAAAATACACGAACGTGTTTTGAAGACAGGCGTTCCCGAAAAGTACGAAACGTACGGCAAGATTACCGGTAATTACTACAGCTCACGAGTTGGGGCTATCAGCCGCGATAATCACTCAGTAGGATTGACTATCATCACCAGAGACATCACCGAGAGTAAGAAGACAGAAGAAACATTGCGAAACCAATCCGTAACTGATGATCTAACCGGGCTATATAACCGTCGGCACTTTTATGATATGCTCGATCGAGAAATCGACCGTATGCGCCGCTATGGAGGATTCTTGTCATTGGTGATGATTGACCTTGATGGCTTCAAGGAATACAACGACAGGCTCGGACACCTTAACGGCGACATGGTCCTTAAACTCTTTGCCCAAACGGCAAAAGTAGCCATGCGCAAAAATGATATGCTATTTCGTTATGGCGGAGACGAGTTTGTTATGATTTTGCCTTCAACCGAATCCGACCGCGCCAGGAAAGTTATTGAACGGATAAAACGAAAGTGGCAATTCACAATCGAAATAAAAGCCCTCAACACACAGGTTCCAATCACATTCGGTGCTGGCATCGCCCAGTTTCCAAAGGACGGCGAGACTGCGGACGGATTAGTATTTCTGGCAGATTCCGCACTCTATTATTCAAAAGGTGGTGGAGAATCCGCTGCCATACTTGTATCCGACTTGTCTTTTGTATCGACGGATGCTATTGAGAAGGGGAGGATGGATCAAGTCTATGCGCTGGCAGCTACGGTAGATGCCAAAGATCCGTATACATATGGACATTCAAGGCGAGTAGCCGAATTGGCAGAAAAAGTAGGTAAAGTAATCGACCTGACCCAACATGAACTACTCGTTCTTCACTCTGCGGCTCTCCTGCATGATATCGGCAAAGTAGGTATCCCTGATGCTGTTTTGAGCAAATCAGGCAAGCCTACAAAAGAAGAATGGGAAGCCATCAGAGGGCACAGTTCAGAAGGCGCAAATATAGTTGGGCATGTTAAAGAGTTGCAAGAAACGGTTCCTATGATCATGCATCATCACGAATGGTACGATGGCACGGGATATCCGGGCGAGCTGGAAGGAGATCAAATACCGCTTGGCGCTAGACTCATTAGCATCGCAGATGCATATGATTCCATGACCACCGAGCGTCGATACAAGAATACCGTACCCTCCAAAAGAGCGATTGAAGAGTTAAGACGATACTCCGGTACTCAATTCGATCCTGAACTCGTTGAGATATTCTGTCAGGCAATTCAGGGCACTATATTATGGGTAAAGTCCTAAATTAGCCACTATATTCGTATCTGTTTTCAAGCAATTGTAAAATCGACTTGATTTTGTCTTTAGCTTCCATGTTTCTATGATTGTATCGCCATGCGTATTCTGC
>JABHWQ010000228.1 GCA_018657655.1 Chloroflexota bacterium
CATACGCAGAAACGCCACCCTGGCAACAATCTCAAGGATGCCAACATGTTCTGGGATTTCCTCTCCCTTACTCCGGAATCTATCCATCAGGTCACCGTTCTGTTCTCAGATAGAGGGACTCCACGAACCTATCGGAACATGAACGGATACAGCAGCCATACTTTTAAATGGTATAACGAGAATGGCGAATATTTCTGGGTACAGTATCATTTCAAGACAGAGCAGGGGATCGAAAACCTCACTCGGGATGAAGCTACCAAATTAAAAGGGGAAGACCCTGACCATGCTACCCGTGATCTTTATGAATCCATCGAAAAGGGCAACTACCCTTCGTGGGAAGTACAGGTCCAGATTATGACCCCTGAAGAGGCCACCAAATATCGTTTCGACCCCTTCGATATCACCAAGGTTTGGTTCCATGAAGACTACCCGCCCATAACCATCGGGCGTATGGTGCTCAACCGTAATCCCGGCAACTACTTCGCAGAAGTAGAGCAGGCCGCTTTTTCCCCGGCGAACTTCGTTCCCGGCATCGCAGCATCGCCTGATAAGATGCTGCAGGGCAGGCTTTTCTCCTATCACGATACTCACATTCACCGCCTCGGACCAAACTATCATCAGCTACCCATCAACAGTCCGAAGTCGAGCAAAGTGAATTATTATCAGCGCGATGCGCTCATGACCATCGGCAACAACGCAGGAGATGCCCCGAACTACTATCCCAACAGTTTCGGCGGTCCGGAACCGCAGCCCGACGTTTTGGAACCCCCCACAGATGTTTCCGGGATAGCAGCCCGTCAGGCATACGCTCATCCCAATGACGATTTCTTCCAGGCAGGGGAGCTCTACCGCAGGGTGATGACAGACGAAGACAGGGATCACCTGATTGGCAACATTACCACCCATCTTTGTAATGCCCAAAAACGGATCCAGCTAAGGCAGACCGCCATTTTCTATAAAGCCGATCCCGAATACGGACGCCGCGTGGCCGAAGGATTGAGCCTTGACGCAAGTGAGGTTGAGAAGCTGGCTCAAATGTCCCAGGAAGAGCTCGCCGAAGCCACCGCTCAATAAAATGTCATCCACGAGATCAGTGGCATAGCTCGTCATATTATGTATGAATGGAAAGCACAGACCATAGTCTGTGCTTTCTTCTATTTTCGATTTCGACCTCCTAACCACAAATCCGTTGTATCCATATGACCAAATATCCTCCCAACCTCAAAATGTGACCCAGATCACATCTCAATAACATCTATTCATGTAAACTCGCATTAAATCATTATTTGATGTGATGCCAATATAATGCGAAAACTCTGGTTAATCCTAAGCACTCTAATCATTTTGGTCATAATGATTTCATGGGCATGCGTAGATAACGATCAATCGCATACCGTAACCAATAGCCACAACGGGAAATCACCGGAGGGTGTTATGGAATACAACGAACTTACCGATCAAGAACAAAGGGTAATCATGGGAAAAGGCACTGAGAGACCGTTTTCGGGCGAATACTGGGATCATCATGAAGATGGGACCTATACATGCAAGCAATGCGGCGCTCCGCTTTTCCCCTCCGATGCCAAATTCAATTCTGGCACCGGTTGGCCGAGCTTTGATGAAGCCATCCCGGGGGCGGTAAAAACGGAAACCGATGCCGACGGCACGCGTACGGAGATTATCTGCAACCAGTGCGGGGCACACCTGGGGCATGTATTCTACGGAGAACAATTCACTGACAAGAATATCCGTCATTGTGTAAATTCTATTTCACTTGATTTCGAATCGGCCAAAGACGAATCCTCCCCACAAAAGGCCATCTTTGCCGGAGGTTGCTTCTGGGGAATGGAATACCACTTCAACAGTGCAGAGGGAGTGCTTTCAACTCGAGTGGGATACACCGGTGGGCACACTGATAATCCAACCTACGCAGAAGTATGCGGCCATACTACCGGTCACATCGAAGCAATAGAGGTAATCTTCGACCCCTCCCAAACCTCTTATGAAACGCTTGCCCGACTGTTCTTCGAAATTCACGATCCCACCCAAATTAATCGGCAAGGACCTGACATCGGAGAGCAATACAAATCGGCTGTCTTTTACCTTTATGAAGAGCAGAAGCGAGTCGCTGAATCCCTGATCGGAATCCTCAAAGAGAAGGGCTATGATATCGCCACCGAATTAATACTGGCTTCCGATTTCTGGGAGGCGGAAGACTATCATCAGGATTACTACGATAAAAAGGGTTCCCTACCCTACTGCCACATTTATACCCAGAGGTTTTGAGCTATAGTGAGCCCTGGCACCATTCTGTGAGTAAATAAAGATATCCAGCTAATTGGACATGTTCTGATTCGCAAGCTCGCTGAGTTCAATCCGAAACCTGGGCATAACATCAACAACTTTGTTACAGCAATCCGCACAAAGACCTTCGAACCAAATATATGTATCGCCATGCATAGTTATAGCGTTCAAATCCATAGATATCCGCTTGCTACAACTGGGGCAATTTATGTGCTTTAAATAACCGTTTGTTTCAGCTGCATTCTCTTCCATTATGTTTACCCCTTCCGGCTCTCGTTCTCACCAGCTTTTTCCCCTTGCTACATTCCTTTGTCTCATATCTATATTCGCCTTTTTGAATGATACTGTATGCGACTTTTATCACCTGTGCACCCTAAAAGATGTTACAGGTTTGCAATATTTTCTTCGGTGTTTTTATGACTACTCAATACATTGTTAGGTATTCTGATGACCGAAGTATCGTTGAAGAATTGAAGATATACCAGGACTTTAGCTAGGCGAATTCAATCCATCTGATAGAAACCACCTGCGATATCTCAAATAAGGAGGAAAATATGGAACCGCTAGAGATCGCTGTGAAAATGGAGATAGAAGGCAAGCAATTTTACCAGGACGCGAGCAACAAGTGCAGCGATGAACTGGGGAAATCTCTCTTTTCCCGGCTGGCTGAAGAAGAAGACTTCCACGCCACCAAAGCACGGGAGATCGCCGAATCTTTGCAGCAGGGAGTAACGGTTTCAAATATAGACGAGTCTTTTGACAAAGGCGCAATACTGAATTCCATTTTCGCCGAAGCTAGAAACGAAATGGAACTGAGCCAAGAAGTGGTTTCAAGTGAACTTGACATCGTGAAGGTTGCGCTTGACATGGAAGAAAAAAGCCAGCAATTCTATGCAGATCAAAGTGGTGGTTCAAAAACCGATTTTGAGAGAAATTTCTTCGAAGCGCTGAAACGGGAAGAAAGGGGACACTATTTGGCCCTTGTGGACTATCGTGAATACCTCCTCGATCCAACAAGCTGGTTTACCAAGTTCGAACATATTAGCCTTGATGGAGCATAGAGGCATTCACCTCACTATATGTTAACTGGTAGTGTAGGTGCTACCGGACGGGAGAGTGCAACATGAATGATGAGATCAACGATCTATTGGAAGCAGCAATGTACAAAGAAATCGCAGCCCAGGCCATGTACGAAGCCGCCCAAGACCAGACCAGCGATACTGGCGCGAAAGCGCTTTTGAAGGAACTGGCAGACGATGAAACCCGTCATTTGCGGACCCTTAAGGATCTGAAGGAACAGGACATCGAGGCTGCTGGGTGGAATCAGGAGGAAATACCCAATCTCATGATCAGTGAGCATTTGAGCGGTGGTGATACCCTGAAAGGAGCCGGTATTCAACAAACACTCACCTTTGCTATGAAACGCGAGCAGGAAGCCGTAGATTTCTATTCCAGAATGATGGGTTCACTCCGTTCAGAAGAAGCGAAACGCCTTTGTGAAGGTCTGGTTCATGCCGAGCTCAAGCATAAACTTAAGCTGGAAATGATCTACGATGATCTCTTCTATCAGGAGGATTGAACGGTTACTCCTGAATGAAAAAGCAGCGATGAAAAACGGAGGCGCTTAATGCATTTGACCATATTGGTCGGGGGAGAGGCTGGACAGGGAGTTCAATCGATTGGATCTATTTTGTGCAGGTCATTCTCCCGGGGCGGGTATCACGTTTTTGCCGATCAAGACTATGAATCCAGGGTGCGTGGCGGCCACAACTTCTATCGAATCAGGATTAGTAGCGATGAGGTAAGAGCAATCTCCGAACATATCGATCTTCTGATTGCACTTAACGCAGAAAGCATTTCTCTTCATGCCGGAGAAATGATCGAAAATAGCGTGATTATATCCGATGAGGGCAACGGCCAGTCACCAACAAACTTCGGCAATTTTTTCCCCGTTCCTTTAGGAAAGTTATCAGTTGAGCAAACGGGAAGCAAAGTAATGGCTAACACCGTGGCACTCGGGGCAGCAATGGGACTGTTACGGTTCGATCAAGGGATCATGGACATTGTCCTGAAGGAACATTTCGGGACTGGGGAAAAAGGCGATCACAACGTGAAAGCGGCACTAACCGGGTATCACTATGCCACTAAACGATTCGAAGGTGACTTCGATAAAAAACTCGATCCGTTGGAGCGTGGAAAAAGAATGCTGCTTAACGGTAATGAAGCCATAGCGCTGGGTGCTATCGCGGCCGGTTGCTCCTTCATGTCCGCATATCCCATGACACCTGCTTCTTCGATAATGGAATATCTGGCCGGCAAATCAGAGGAACTCGGACTGGTAGTGGTCCAACCTGAAGATGAGATATCCGCTATCAACATGATCATTGGCGCGTCGTTCGCGGGAGCGAGATCGATGACGGCAACATCGGGTGGAGGTTTCTGTTTAATGGTCGAAGGTTTGGGATTAGCCGGAATGACGGAAACTCCTATAGTAGTAGTGGATGCTCAGCGTCCCGGACCCGCCATTGGCTTGCCTACCCGGACAGAACAGAGCGATCTTCAGTTTGCGATCTACGCTTCACACGGAGAATTCCC
>JABHWQ010000086.1 GCA_018657655.1 Chloroflexota bacterium
GCTGATAACCTCGCCCGGCTGGCAGTCAGAGGGCAGAGGGTCGGAGTGAATACAGGGGATTGAGCAGTTGGAAAACACCATCCGGGATGGGCGCCAGATAACAGCAAGCCATCGCTGAGGCTCTCCCGCAGAGCGGACAGCTATCAGAGGCGGATCGGCCACTTCCTTTACTATTCTGCCGGGTCCGGAACCGGGACGGAACCAGCCCAGGTCCTCGATGGCAAGATTGTCCGGGCCGCCGACCACATTCAAAGCCCAGTAGGGTCTTCCCTTTTCCGGCAAAGGGCCATCGTAGTGAGTATCAGCCCCCAGTTGTACCGGCTTCCAGTCTACAGCAACGAATGTACGGTCGTAATTGGTATCCCTGAAATCCGACAAGCCTCCGGGCCGAAGGCAGATAAGGGTGCGGATGTCCGTGGCTGCTGTATCGGAGCTATTGTGGAGTTCCATCCTTAATCGCACAGACATCGAATCCGTTTCTGCCTTCGCCCTGTAAACCAATCCCGGGCGAGCTTCGTATTCAAACCAGGTGCTGCTGGAATCCTCGTTGAACTGCCAGGGCTTGTCAATCTTGACCGTACTGGAATGGCTGACATTCGGTAGTCCTTTACCCCAGCAGTGTTCAGGGAAATTTATCGAGAACCTTTGCTGTGTGGCCCAGGGAGAGCTTATCATCAGCGTGTTAGTGGTTTCTTCACCCACCTCACCAATCTGGCTGCTGAATTTAATTAGACCAGAATAGTCCTGCTCACTATTGCCGGCAGAACATCCGAGTACAGCCAGCAGGCAGAAAAACGAACCGGTCAGCGAACGCAACGTGAGTTCTCCTTGTTGAATCAGGTTGTTGATTCAAATTGTTCAAGGACAGAAAACAGGCATATCATCAGACAGGCGCTCTGTCCGGGATTTTGAGTGAAATCGTGCCAGCTCCTTCGCCCCGGAAAGGCGTTAAGGAGCAGAGGGCGGGAGGCAGCAACTATATTCGGAGTAAATACTATTAAAATTCAGTCAAGCATACATTTTAAGGCCTAAAGTCATGATTCTGCAACTGTTATGCAGTAGATAGTTTGCTGACAGGCCTCCTCGAAATATTGTAGACTACTATTAGCCGATACTTCCTGATTCTAACTGATCAATCTCTCTGGTATTTTCAGCAGAAAAGTTTGAAAAGAGTATCGCCGGACCAGATGGTTTCCAAAGTGTTTATCCCCAGCTATGCCAGACATCATATTTATATATAAAGAGCTTGGGGGCGGATTGCCAATAAGGATTCCAGCGAATAATCAGGTAATTACTGGATATAACTGCTAACACAAAAGGGTTGTCTGACTAGCTGGTGTGACTGATAAATTGTCAGGCATTGGCAGGAGATATTATATTCCTAATAATTGAAGAGTAAAAAAAATTTGCAGTAACAAAGATTTATGCCTTACTTTTCAGTATCTTCAACCAAAGTTATCCAAATCCTGAACCGGGCAAGCGATACTAAAGCAGATGCACCAGCAGAGGGTATTCCTGATATGAATCCGATATTAGAGTAATCTCCCGCAAAAAAAATAAGACCAAAACTATTCCATCCTATTCATTAGCCCTGGAGCCGAACTTTGAGAAATATTTTGTACCTGCACCTAATTGTGCTAACTATGATTGTCCTCTCCACGGCCCAGGCTGCTGCTGAAAAGATCAGGCTTGATTGCATAGCCGATGCCCCTATGTATGGTCACTCCCAGGAGAAAGAAGTCAACTGGGGAGCCGCCAGTTCAATGAGAATCAAGGACTACCAGGGTATCGCATTCATGCAGTTCGATTTCGATGCAATCCGTGGCAAGCGGGTTGTAAGCTGCTCGTTGTTCGTAACCAGCCGAAGTGGCCAGAGTGCTTTCTGCACGGACCTGATCAGCACAATTGCCGTGCCCTGGTATGAGGGTACCGGCAACGGCAACGCAGAGAATGGCTCCAGTACATATACTCACAGGGTCTGGCCGGACAGCCTTTGGTCCGGAGCCGGCAGCGATGCCCGCAGTGTGGTCAATGGCGACAGCACCAGCCTGGTTAACAGCCTGAACATTTGTTTCGCCGAGGGTGGCAGCCGTGCAAGCGTTGTAATAGACACCGAACTGGCCCAGCAGTTGATCGACAACCGTGCTTTCGGCCTGGCCCTGTTCGGTAAGTCCGCAACCATAAACCGCGATATATACTCCCGTGAGCAAACTTCCTCGGCTCCCTATCTCGAAATCGAAGTGATTGACGGTGAAAGCGTGTCGCCGGAAACAGTGGCTGATCTGGCCGTGTCCGATTCCAGCCGCCATGGGGTGGTAACCCTGGGCTGGACGGCTCCGGGGGATGATGGCCCTGAGGGATGGGCGGGTGCTTATGAGTTCCGGATGTCGGATAACGCGATTCTGACTCTGGTGGACTGGGACAATGCCGTGATTCTTGAGAACCCGCCTCTGCCCGATACCGCAGGGAGTGCACAGGACTGGGTTGTTGACGGTTTACCTGCCGGTTCAGAAGTCTTTATTTCGCTGCGTACACGGGATGAGAAATACAATTGGTCCGGAATTTCCAACAGCTTGCAGGTTTTGGTCCCGCTCGACCAGACAGGACCTGTCACCGTTAGCGATCTTTCCGCCTCCCCGGGAAGCGGGCCGGGTGAGGTGTCCCTCAACTGGACAGCACCTGGCGATGACGGTGACACTGGGAGGGTGGACTCCTACCAACTTCGCTACGGCCTTAACCCTGTTGACCAGTCCAACTGGGATGCGGCTACGGTTCTGGAAGTAGAGTTGATTCCATCGGATCCCGGCGGTATCGAACAATACCTTGTTTCGGGACTGGAATCGGGCAGCGCCCTTTATTTTGCTATAAGGGCCAGGGATGAAGCCGGTAATTTGTCCGCTGTTTCAAACTCGGTGCAGGCGACTCCCGCAAGCGGCGTGCTGAAAGTCTGGGCGGCCCCGTCCTACTGGAAAATTAATCCACGAAACGGAAATGCTTTCGAAATCGATCCGGATAACTACAACTCGGATAATGTTTCCCGGGCATACCAACAACTGAATCGCATCTGGGATGGTGCCACTGAGATAGTAACGGTGAGCGGCGGACGCAACGAGTTTGTAGCTTTCCAACTCGTGATCGAAAACCTGGGCGGGAGCGTGCTTGAGGATGTCAGCGTTTCGATCAGTGATTTGACCGGCCCCAGTGTGATCGATTCCAGTGA
>JABHWQ010000402.1 GCA_018657655.1 Chloroflexota bacterium
GACGACAGTAGCCAGTGTCGTAGAAAAGGAAAGTAAATCAGGCAGCAAAATGGACATCGTTATCATCGAGACGGTGTTCAACAATCAAAATAACGAAAAGGTGCTAACGGCACGCACCACCATCATCGAGAGAAAGTAGGCGGTGAAATAATGGTACAAGAGTTGTATTTTGAAGATGTAAATGTGGGTGATGCGGTTCCTTCGGTGGAAAAGGCCCCTGTAAGTAAGGATCAGATATGGCGATATGCCGGAGCCTCCGGTGATTTCAACGCTCTTCACATGGATGATGAGTGGGGGACAATGGCCGGTATGGGTGGCAGGATCGCTCATGGGATGCTTCTTATGGGTTTTGCCGGGCAGGCTGTCACCAACTATGTTCCCAAAAAATACCTCAAGAAATTTGATGTGCGTTTTGGAGGAATGACCAAATTGGATGATGTCATTACTATCTCCGGAAGCATCAAAGACAAGCGCACTGAAAACGGTGAGAACATCATTACCGGTGAGCTGCTAGCCACTGACCAAAACGGCGATATGAAGGTTACCGGTACGTTTGAGGCAGCCCTGCCAAGCAAATCAGCATAGGGATTCATAACAGACCGCCATCTGCGCCAGAGTCATAGAAGAGTCACTACAGAAAAACTCTCTGGGCCAGGTGGCGATTGTTTTTGTATTGTAACCAAAAGAGAAACCAGGCGGAGGATACCAAATGGAATTCAATCTCACATCCGAGCAGGAACAATTTGTAGAGGACTTCGATAACTACCTCAGAACCCAGATGCCCTCCCAGGTACAAGAGGATCTGGGTAAAGACATGATGTACTCTGAATCACCGGCATGCCGGGACTTCATCCGTCAGATGGGCCGTGATGGCTGGCTGGGAATCGGATGGCCCAAGGAGTATGGTGGGGGCGGCAAGGGGGCAATCGAACAACACCTGTTTTATGAAGTGGCGAAGTTTCATCGGGCACCGCTCCCGGTATTGCCTTTGAACACTATTGGCCCAACGCTTATTCGACATGGAAGTGAAGAGCAGAAACAGTTCGTCCTCCCTAAGATACTCAAAGGTGAGATGGAGATATCAGTTGGGTACACTGAGCCTGAGGCGGGCTCGGATCTGGCTTCACTGAAAACAACAGCAGTTCGAGACGGTGATGAATATGTCATCAATGGGCAGAAGGTCTTCACCACCATGGCTCACACGGCTGATTATATCTGGCTTGCTGCTCGGACCGATCCCAATGTGAAAAAACACAAGGGCATATCCATTTTCCTCGATCCTATCAATACACCCGGTGTCAGTATGGAGCCGTTCCATACTATAAGCGGAGAGCGTACCAACTCTACTTACTATGATGATGTTCGAGTTCCCGTATCAGCGTTGGTTGGTGAGGAGAACGGGGGCTGGAAGCTTATGAATGCTCAGTTGGATTTCGAGCGTATCATGGTCAGTCCTTCCTCAGAATGCAGGCGGAATATCGTGGATACCATCGAATGGGCAAAGGCGACCGTGATCGAT
Source organism: Chloroflexota bacterium (assembly GCA_018657655.1). Lineage (GTDB taxonomy): Bacteria > Chloroflexota > Dehalococcoidia > SZUA-161 > SpSt-899 > JABMQN01. Next base: position 1,520 of record JABHWQ010000402.1, read on the forward strand.
GGTGAATGCGTTTTCGATCGCCCCTGGGCAAAGCGCAGATTTGCTGAGATGCTAATGGAAGTGGAAGTACTTAAGCTGCTCAACTTCCAGGTAGCCTGGCTGATTGATCAGGGAACTGTCCCGTATGCGGAAGCTTCAGTAGTGAAGGTATACGGATCGGAGTTATACCAGAGGGTCAATCATTCGCTACTGGAGATCATGGGTGAATTTGGTCAGTTGCAGAGCGGATCGAAATGGGCTCCAGCTAATGGAAAAATAGAGTACTCTTTCAGATTGGATTTGGTCTATATATTCGGCGGTGGTGCCATCGAGGTGCAACGGGATATCATTGCTATGGCAGGATTGTCAATGCCGCGAAGTAGATAGACGGAGCCATGTGTAAAAATATGTGAAGGAAACCTCCTGCCAGGGACTAAACCCGTTCGTGGTGAGCTTGTCGACCCATGAACGATCCTTCGACAGGCTCAGGACGAACGTTCAAATGAACATACAACGAAATCGGAGGTAATAGAACATGAGCATATACGATGAATTGAAAGCAATGGTTGGTGAAGAAGCCGGACCATTTCCGGCTAACGACGAAATCAACAAACCCATGATTCGTCACTGGTGCGAGGCAATGGAGGACGGCAATCCGCTCTACACAGATGAAGAATATGCCAAAACGACTAAATACGGGGGAATCATTGCTCCTCCCCAGATGGCTCAGGCCTACTGCATTCCTGTTCTTTGGCCCAAGAAAGAATCACCGCCCGATCCGTTGGCCAAGGCAGTGGCCAAGATGGATGAGGCCGGTTTCTTTGGAGTGGTAGCCACCACTACTACACATGA
>JABHWQ010000255.1 GCA_018657655.1 Chloroflexota bacterium
CCTATCAAAGTGGTTCATCGCGAGGGTAAATTGGGGCTGGCATCGGCGGTCATAGATGGCTTCAAACATGCCGAAGGGGAAATCCTGGGAGTAATAGATGCCGATCTACAGCATCCCCCGGAAAATATCCTTAGTCTACTTGAGGGTATGGGGCAGGCTGATGTGGTTATCGCCAGCAGATATGTGGACGGTGGTGGTGTTGAAGACTGGACTTTTGCCAGAGAATCTATCTCTCGTGGTGCTAGGGTCTTGCCTCAATTCTTATTTGCCAGTATCAGGAACGTCGGAGATCCTCTGTCGGGCTTTTTCCTTTTCAAAAGAAAGGTGATAGATGGTGTGACCTTGAATCCTGTTGGATATAAGATTTTGCTGGAGATTCTGATCAAGGGCAATCACAATTGTGTGGTGGAAGTGCCCTATGTTTTCACAGGGCGGGAAAGGGGAACCAGTACCTTTAATACCACTGAGCAGGTAAACTACTTAAAGCATCTCTGGCGTCTGATACGTTCCGACAAAGAAGCTGAGAGGTTTCTGAAGTTTTGTGCAGTGGGTCTCAGCGGAGTATTCGTTAATTTGGGATTGCTGTGGTTGATGACCGAACCTGTAGGTCTGTATTATGTTCTATCGTATATTTTAGCTATTGAAGCTTCGATTATTAACAACTTCACTTGGAATGAACTTTGGACTTTCCGTGATAGGAGGGTTTCCAGTCAGGGTGTAGTGGGCGGTCGTTTTGCCAAGTTCAACCTCATATGCCTGCTGGGTTTGGGTATTCAGGTTGGCCTGTTACTCTTATTTACTGAAGCGGTTGGGTTATACTACATAATCTCAGCTGTAATCGGCATAATAGTGGCTACATCGTTTAATTTTGTTTTCAACAAATGGTGGACTTGGCAATAGGATTATCATCATGGAGGTAGAGCCATGGGGGATGATTTCATGAAAAGTGCTCTTGATAGGGCAATGGAAAGAGCAGACGGGATTGAGATTCCGGAAGAAAAACTTAGAGAGATGAAACATCGTCCGGAAGGGGAGCGGGTTGCTGCCGAATTCATAAAAGAGGCACAGTACGACTTGAAAGCTGTCTTGGAAAGTTTAGACGCTGAAGCCAGACCGTATGTCGTCAAAATAGTGGAATCTATTCTTCTGCAGAATGTGGTCTTGCCCAAAAAGGAAAGCGATACTGCTGGGAATGAGAAAGCGTTCGAAGGATTATCCACACTGAAGAAAGGCAAAGATGCAGTCAAACAAGCACAGGAACAACTGGGGAATCTATCGAACTACTATACTCAGGCAAGAAAGCAGCATTATGATCAATTGAAAGCCCAGGTCGAGCAGATGATGGCTCAAGCTGTTCAACAGCAGACGGGTTCCAGTGCTGCTGCTAATATCAATGTGGAACAAACCCCTGAGTTCCAGGAAAACTGGAGGCAAATTTCAGGCAAACTCGATGCGGATTACGATCAAGCTTTGGCCCAGCTTAAGGAACAAATAGTGGCTATACAGTGAAGATGAAAATCGCGAGCACGATATTCAGAAGTATTGATGATGAGGGATCACTTATGGATAGATCAATCGGTAACAGGAGCTTTGTGAACTGATTCGACGATCTTCCTAAAATGATGCCCATACACTGATAGAGTCACAGCTTCGCGGAAAGATCGGCGATGCCTGAAGAAGGCTTTGGTCATGAACTTCCAGTAATACCTTCTCTTTTTCCCCACGATCCCCTGGTACCAAATGGACAAAAAGAGCCCCCTGATATCCATAAACTTGATTCTTCTTCGTTTCCTGGTAGGTTTATATTCTTCCAAGAAGGTATTGATTCTTTCATAATATGTTTTTGGTGAATAGATTGTCTGAAGAATCCTCTGATACCCCCTGATAATGACCTCTCTGTCCATTTTAGGGACGAAGTTGATCGAGGCATCGGTATTGTTACCTGAACTGCTTTTCAGTAGCCGGCCTTCCTGCTTCAGTCGATTGTAGAGCCTCGTCTTAGGAAGAGCCGTGAGGATTCCTACCATTGCGGTTGCTACACCGATGTTCTGAATGAAGTTGATCTGGCTATCAAATATCGACTCTGGGTCGCTATCGAAACCTACAATAAAGCCGCCGAGGACCTCCATGCCGTGGTTCTGAATGGTCTTTACGGCAGTAACCATGTCCCGGTTTTCGTTCTGGAATTTGTTGCATTCGGCGAGGCTTTCTTCG
>JABHWQ010000085.1 GCA_018657655.1 Chloroflexota bacterium
ATTACCGAAGTACTTACTCCACACGATGTAGAATTGGTCGCCAAGTACGCCGATATTCTGCAAGTCGGAACGCGCAATATGCAAAACTTCATACTACTCGATGAAGTTGGTAGGGCCAGAAAACCGGTGATGTTAAAACGAGGAATATCAGCCACTATCCAGGAATGGCTCCTTTCAGCCGAATACATTCTTTCTCAGGGAAACCGGGAGGTCATTTTTTGCGAACGGGGCGTCCGCACATTCGAAACGTACACTCGTAATACAATGGACATCAGCGCCATCCCGATCATCAAGAAACTAAGCCATTTGCCAATTATCGCTGACCCCAGCCATGGCACCGGTAAATGGTATCTGGTTACTCCCCTGACTATGGCCTCGGTTGCTGCGGGAGCGGATGGAGTAATGGTCGAGGTCCACCCCAATCCCGATCGAGCACTTAAAGACGGGCCGCAATCCCTTAATTTTGATAACTTTCAACAACTCATGTCTCAATTAACTTCAGTAGCAGCCTCAGTTGGCAGAAAGGTCAAGTAAGACTTATGCCCAGAGGAGGAGATCGAGCCAAGATTACAAACAGCTTGGTCTTTGGCACTGCCGGAATCCCGCATAGCTCACGATCGCCAAAGACAACTCAAGCCGGTATTGTGCGCGCTCATGAACTCGGTCTTGGATGCATGGAAGTAGAGTTTGTCCAGGGTGTCCGAATGAACCAGAAGACCGCTCTGGCAGTTGAAGAGGTGGCACGCAAACGCGGTACGAGACTCACAGCTCACGCACCCTATTTCATCAATCTCAACTCCAATGAAGAAGCGAAGGTTATTGCAAGTAAAGAGAGGATACTACAAACAGCTCGTGTGGCTCATACATTTGGCGGAGAAGGCATTACATTCCACGCCGCCTTCTACATGAAACAACCGCCGGAACAGGTCTACGATAAAGTTAACCGGCATCTGACTGAGATCATCGAGCAACTTGATAAAGAAAGGAAACGGGTTCTGATCAGACCAGAGATCATGGGGAAATCGAGCCAGTTTGGCACTTTAAACGAGATACTGAGACTTTGCGTTGAAATTGAAGGTATTGCGCCTTGCATCGACTTCGCTCATTTGCATTCCCGAACCGGAAAAATTAATACCTACAACGAGTTCTCCCAGGTCTTGAATCAAGTTGGGGAAAAGCTGGGACAAGAGGGAATTGAGAATTTGCACATCCACGTTTCAGGAATTAATTACGGTGATAAAGGTGAAAGGAATCACCTCAATCTGAAGGAATCCGATTTTCAATATGCGGAGTTTCTTCAGGCCCTTAAAGATCATGATGCCAAAGGGGTTGTTATCTGTGAGAGCCCAAACCTTGAAGAGGACGCGCTACTTCTGCAAAGGATTTACAAAACATCAGCATGAAGATTATCGGAATTATCGGCAGTCCTCGAAACAATAGCAATACTGAGATACTGGTCAAAAAGGCAATGGAAGGAGCCGGAGAAGCCGGGGCTGAGATTGAAATTATTGACATCACACAACAAAGTATTAACCCATGTAATGGATGTGCCCTCTGCCTCGATACCAGCGAATGCGTTATTTCTGACGACATGCATTATACATATGCTAAACTACTGGAAGCCGATGGGATTTTAATAGGAACACCAGTTTATTTTTGGAATGTAAGTTCACAGGTAAAAATCATGATTGATCGCACGTATCCGTTCATGTGGAATCGAAAACTGCGCGGAAAAGTCGGAGGCATCGCAGTGGTAGCCCGTAGAGCCGGATGTGGAAATACTTACAGCTTTCTGGTAGACTATTTTACTCTAATGAGAATGACCATTGGAGGCGGAGTTATCGGTTACGCCGATCAACCCGGAGATATCACCAAAGATACAGAAGCCATGACACAGGCAAAAGCCGCCGGTAGGGCGATGGTCAAGGCAATAGAGAAAGCCAAACCCTGACAATGCAATCCGTATCTCGACACTTCAGCCTCGCTGAAGCGACACTGAAGTGTCGAGATACAATAGCCTTTAACGATTGAAGAGGTATTTTAATTTTGAATCTGTCAGTCCAATTAGCGCCTCGAAACAAAACAGGACTGGAGTTATCGAATCCGGTCATCGCCGCGTCTGGCACCTTTGGCTATGGAACCGAATATGCGGAAGTTCTTGATATCCAAAAACTCGGGGCCATCATCTCAAAGGGAATTACTTTACAGCCTCGCCAAGGTAACGCTCAACCTCGGTTAGTAGAAACCGCCAGCGGTTTGCTGAATTCGATTGGACTGGAAAACATCGGGATGAGCGCTACGATTGAAAGTAAGTCGCCCCTCTGGGCTGAGTGGCAAGTACCCGTAATCGTCAACATCGCTGGAGAGAGCATCGATGAATTCGCACAACTGGCTAAAGCTTTGGATGGCGTACCGGGCATCAGCGGGTTAGAGTTGAATATCAGCTGCCCCAATGTCTCAGCTGGAGGAATGGAATTCGGAACAAATTCGGAAATGGCGGTGAAAGTAACTTCTGCAGTCAAGAAAAACACCGGTTTGCCAATTATCGTCAAACTAACCCCTAACGTAACCGACATCGTAGAGATAGCTCGGGCAGTTGTTAGTGCCGGAGCCGATTCACTAACCGTAGTCAACACATTCAAAGGCATGGCTATCGATACAGCCAAACGCCGACCGATTCTAGGCAACACCGCCGGAGGGCTTTCCGGCCCAGCCATCAAACCGCTAGCCCTGTATTCGGTCTACAAAGTTGCACAAGCGGTCCAGGTACCGGTAATCGGTTGTGGAGGAATCGCCTCCGCCAACGATGCCCTGGAATTCATTATGGCCGGTGCCAGCGCAATTCAAGTGGGAACAGCTACCTTCGCCGATCCCCATACTATGCTCAACATTGTTGAAGGCATTACACAGTTCATGCAGCAAAACGGATTGAGTTGCCTCAATGACCTTATCGGCACAGCCAATTTAGGGTAAAATAGAGTATGCCTGTACAAACAAGACTTGCCCAAATACCGGATTTTATTCTTGATCTCCTTTTCCCTAAACAATGTATCGGATGTGGGAGTGAAGGAGAATTCCTGTGCACTACATGTGCCCAGACACTTCCCAACCTTGTGCCTCCTTTCTGTAACCGGTGCGGGCTCCCCACTACAGGTAGAAGCATTTGTCCAGATTGCCACAACCTGCCACTGGCTATAGACGGGATTCGCTCCCTCTATAACCATGAAGGATTGGCGCGTGACCTCGTTCATGCGATCAAATACAAAAACATGAAAGCCATGGCTACTCCAATGGCCTCACTTATGGCAGCATATCTTGAGTCAAACCCACTGCCTATTGATATTCTGGCACCAATACCGATGCACGCGAAAAGGTTACGTAAAAGAGGCTACAATCAAGCCGGTTTGCTAGCCAAGGAATTGAGTAATATCTGCAATTTTCCAAGTGAGAATAATTCGATCATAAAGGTAAAAAACACGGTGTCCCAAGTGACTTTGCCGGCTGAAGATCGTCACAGAAATGTTGAAGGAGTCGTCCTATGTAAAGATAGGATCTTCATAGATAAAGAAATCCTTCTAATAGACGATGTGTGCACCACAGGTGCAACGCTAAATGCCTGTGCCCTCGCTCTTAAAAATGCAGGCGCTATCACTGTTTGGGGATTGACCTTTTCAAGAGAATGCTAGTTTTATGGAGGATGAAATGGAAATTCTAATCAAAGGTAAAAACATGGATGTTCCCCAAAAGGCAAAAGACTATATCGAAAAAAAGGCGGAAAAATTCGATCGCCTACTAAGAACTATCTCTACAGCCAAAGTAGAGCTTTCTGAAGAAAAGACCCAATCAAAAGATAATCGCTATATCGTGGAAGTGACAGTTGATGCACAGGGAACATTCCTGAGAGCAGAAGAGCGAGGCGGCGACATTTTCTCCGCTGTTGATGCCGTAGCCGATGTTATGGACCGTCAAATCAGGCGCTACAAAGAAAAAATTCAGGGCAAGCAACGACAGCGTACCGCAGTATCCAAGGGTAAATCCACGGTTCTGAGTGGAAGCACTCTTGATGTTGATGAAGAGCAAGATAAGCTCATTAAAGTAAAAAGTTTTTCCGTCACGCCAATGACACCGGACGATGCTATCGATCAAATGGTCTGGTTAGGACACGACTTTTTCGTTTTCTTCAACGAAAAATCAGAGCAGTTTAATGTAGTGTACCGTCGCAAGGATGGTCATTACGGCCTGATAGAACCGGAACTTGAATAACCAACATCGGTTTCTATTTCACAATTAAATCGAGTAGCTTTCCATTTTTGATATTGATTAATCCGCCGGCAGAAATCCTGACTGCCGGTACAAGAGAAGTGGTCAGCGTATTGAGCGTAAGATGAGCATAGGGAACTTCGCTTCCCAGCTCCGCCACTGCGCTTTGTACTTTCTCAAATTGTTCGGCGATCTCTGTTATGGGCAGCTCCGACGTTTGCCCCGCTATAGGCATAGCCAATTCGGCTTTTACGTGGCCATCGGCATAGACCACCGTTCCACCCTGTAATTCCCGAAGACGATTTACGGCTCCGGCCATGTCATCTTCGGAAGCTCCCACAACCAGAATACTGGAAAC
>JABHWQ010000242.1 GCA_018657655.1 Chloroflexota bacterium
ATGGATGAAGGTGTGTCTGCAGGAGGTGACGTCTCTACAGAAGTCTCCATGCGGCGACTGCAAATGGTAAACAGAATTCCCAGGCATCTGGTAAGTAGCGACCCAGGAGAGGTGGCATAAGAAAAGTCCTTTGGGTAGGGTGAATATTTCTCCCGGGCAGGAGAGCAGACACCCAACCCCCAAAGGACAAAAATGGTTAACAAGAGAATGTACCAAAAGATTCAGGCATGCAAGGGACAGGGATTATTTAAGGCCGAGATTGCCAGGAAGGTGAAGAGGGACGTCGGAACGGTGGCGAAATACTACGATATGAGTGAGGCGGGATATCTCAAATATCAAGATTCTCACAAATACCGGGATAAAGTATTCGACCCTCTGAAAGAGAGCATCATTGAAGTATACCGGGAAAACGGCTTTAAAAAGCTCTCTATGAGCGCGGTATTTGATTATTTGGAGGAGCAGAAAGGCGAAAAGCTTCCGGGAAACGAACAAACGCTGAGGAACTACATACGGTATTTGAACGATATTGGTGAGCTTGCCTTTAAGAGCGAGCATCGGAGCTATCAGAAAGTGCCGGAGCTGCCATTCGGAAGACAACTGCAGATAGATTTTGGCGAGTACACGATGCGCAGTGGCTTGAAGCTGTATATATTCGCATCGGTACTGTCGGCAAGTCGGTATAAGTATTGTGCCTATCAAGACAAGCCGTTCACGACAGTGGATTTGATATTCCATCTGCTCAATTGTTTTGATTACCTCGGAGGGATCCCGTTAGAGTTGGTGATAGATCAGGACAGCGTGATGGTGGTCTCTGAGAATCATGGAGATATCATCTATACGAAAGATTTCTCCTATTTCATTCAAGAGATGGATCTCCAGATGTATGTCTGCAGGAAGGCTGATCCGGAAACAAAGGGGAAAGTGGAAAACACGGTAGGATTTGTGAAAAGCAACCACCTGTCGGTCAGAGACTTTGGGATGTTGGAAGAGTCGAAGGAAAGCCTTGCACGATGGTTGAGACGCAGGGGGAACGGAAAAATATCGCAAGCGACCAGGCGGATACCGGCCGAGGTGATCGAAGAGGAGCGCTGTCATTTACGGCCGTTAAAGAACTCGATTTTCCGCAAGGATATGCTTGTTGGACGGGATCAGCGAACGGTAGACAAAGATTGCCGTATCTCTGTGGGCGCAAGTCACTATTCGGTACCTGCGGAGTACCGCGAGCGGGAAGTGGATATTTACCTGACCGATGAAGAGGTGTTTGTATTTGACCGCAGGACGGCGGTTGAAATAGCACAGCACCGCCTTTCGTTGATTCCCGGCAGCAAAATCACCAAAAGAACCCATGCCAGGAACACCGGTAAAGGAACCAAAGAAATGCGCGAGGAAGTGCACCGGATGTTCAGCCTGGATACCTGGAAGCGGTTTCTCCAGGCTAATTTCACCACCTATCGCCGCTATGTACGTGATCAGTGCCTTGAGGCACAAAGGCGATTTGCCGACCGCATCGATATTGAGTCTCTGGAGCAAGCTTTGCAGTTCTGTTTGGAGCACGAGACCTATTCCATGGGCAATCTCGCCGATACCTACCGGTATTACAAAGATTTCGGCGAAACAGAAGGAGGAGAAGATATTCTCAAACATCTGGGGCCGCAACTGAAAGAGGTCGCCCAGTATAAAAAGGATATACGTGTATCAAAACGAGATATCGGTGTATACAAATCGTTGGTGAGCGTTGTCCTGGGGGTGTTCAGATGAAAGCCTATGAACAAACGCTGCATCTGTTAGACACCCTCAAATTGAGGGGCATGCTCACGTGTCTTGACGAAGAGCTCAACGAAGCCGAGGGTCAAAAGGTTTCCTATTTGACCTTTCTCACTGCACTGCTGCACCGTGAGATTTCAGATAGAACCGAACGTCGGATGAAACGGAATCTGGCGGCGGCGCATTTGCCGACGATCAAACGGCTTGAAGACTTCGAGTTTGGACGGGTAAAGGGCATTACAAAGTCCGATGTTTCTAAGCTGCTCGATTTCCGGTGGTTAGACACCCATGACAACACCTTATTTTTTGGACCTCCCGGCCTTGGGAAAACCCACCTATCGATCGGGTTAGGGGTGAAAGCGGTTGAGGCTGGATACACCGTCTGTTTTGAACGAATCGTGAATCTCGTTGAACTGCTGAAAATGGCCCAAATCCAGAGAACATCCGGCTTTAGAATAAATAAGATACGAAAAGTGGATCTTCTGATCATCGATGAGATTGGCTACACACCGATCGAGCGAAAGGAGGCGAATAAGTTTTTTAATTTGATAAGCGAGCTATACGAACGAACATCCATCATCATCACGTCCAATAAGGGATTTGATTCTTGGGCGGAGATGATGGGTGACGATGTGATGACCACAGCGTTGCTGGACAGGCTGTTACATCATGCCAAGGTTTTCAACCTTGACGGAGAATCCTACAGAATAAAAGCCAGGAGGTAAAAGCCATTTTTGAATTTTTTTCATCCCCCCATGGGGGGATGAATGCCGGCCCCTGCGGGCGTAGGGCTGGGAATTCTGTTTACCACGCCCCAAGGAATTCTGCTTGACATTCGCAATTTAGATCAGAAAACGATGACCTGCAAACGATCAACGAGTGGGCGAAATCCACCCGGACGGGCAGCAAGAGCGATCTATCTTTTCTACCGGAAGAAGGTACATGGACTAGAATATG
>JABHWQ010000186.1 GCA_018657655.1 Chloroflexota bacterium
AATGTTTTACCATCGAAGAGGAGCCATATTGCCGCTTTGTTCACGTTAGCGTGGCGTGCGATATTGGTAAGGCTCTCTTGAACGATGCGATAAGCCGCAGTCGCAACATCGATCGGTAGTGATCGATCAACGCCCTTGTGTCTAAAGTCTACCTGAATGCCTGTCTGCAACGAATAGCGCTCAACAAGCCACAAGATCGAAGGGACCAAACCAAGGTCATCCAGCATCGAAGGCCGAAGATTCAGTGACAGTTCACGCACGCGTTCGACCAGTTCATCTAGAACTTGATTCGCCTCGTCTAGTATTCCGCGATTGACTGTCCCAGATTCTGTCTGGATTCTGCCAAACATCATTTTCAAGCCGGTGAGGTTCTGACCAATCTGGTCATGTAGCTCGGAAGCGATGTGGCGCCGTTCTTGCTCCTGGACTTCAACAAGCCTTCGCGAAAGATCGCGCCATGCCTCTCCCAAGTGTTTGTGTTCCGTGACATCATGAGAAATTGTCTGCACCGCAAAAATACTGCCGGTTCCATCCCGAACGGGTTCGAATCGAGACATGAACCATCGTTCCCCCGACGATAGCAACACCTTGTCCTCATATTCAGACCCTTCGCTCCGTTCTGCGACGCGACGCACCCGCCTCAGGATTGCCTGGCCTTCAATGGGAAATATGTCGTGCACACACCTGCCGATGATACTATCGGGCGAGCCACCCATCCACTCCGCCCCAGCGATGTTAGATAGCAAGATGTTGCCTTCAAGGTCATAGTAGATGATAGGACTGGTAGTACTATCAAGTATGACTCTAAATTTTTCTTCGCTCTCCAGCAGCGCAACTTCAATTCGCTGATACTCGGTGATATCTTTCAAGATTGTCATGTGAGCATCGCGATGGCCATATCTGACTTTGCGTGTCGTCATCTCTACATCTTTTGTGGTTCCGTCCTTGCAGTTAATCTGGAATCTATTGGGGGAGTATAGGCCCGTCTGAGAGTCTTCTGCTGACTCTGGGATATGCCGCGCAGCCTGTGTCGGAAGTATCATGTTCATGAAGGGAAACTCGCCAATTATCTCGTCGAGTGCCCATCCGGTGATCTCAGACAGCGCTCTGTTTGCATATCGGTTCAAACCTTCCTGGGTGACGATCACCCCTTCACTTATCTCATTCAGCAGCACCAAATACTGTTCCTCAAGCTCCACGAGCGTTTCTGCAAGATGCTCGCACTCTTGCTCTAGTGAGAGGAAAGTCTCACCTGAGGTTCTATGAGTCTGACACTGGGACGACTCCAGATTCTTCCGAACGCTTTTGGCCATTCTTTGCATCACTTTCTATGATACCAAACAGTTTGTGCTATCAATGGGAAGACTTCAGTAAACTGATGCCGTTTCACGCTTGTTTAGTGGAATCACTATAATCCATCCTGGTAGCTACTGCAAGTCTGATATATATTAGGTGCAGGGCAATTGCATCCAGTTTGATATCAACATTGTGGCCGCAATGTTGTCGCGGGTGAAACTGAAGATATTGGCTTTTCGTCCTTTGAGACTATAGTCATCGAACTCACCATTGACGAGAATTGTTAAGTGCTGCATGTTTTACTCCTTCAATACAAGGAAACCATAAAGCAAGCGCTGTTCGCGGAATTGAATATGAGCACCCATTGACTGATCACCTTAATTATTGGCATGCAAGTGTATCTCCGGAACAGGGGGGGGTCAATCCGTACCCCTACGGATTGACTCAATGCGCTGGGCAGAGGATACTATTTGACACTGGTACGTGAACCAGCTTGAATTGATGGCTGGTCCTTCCCGATATCGTTCAGCACCAATCGAAATTGTTCTGTAGCAATAGCTCGAAGAGTCCTTATCAAAATGGAACGAAAAGTAGCTTTTATCACCGGAGCCAGCAGAGGAATCGGACGGGCCACGGCAGTGGCTATGGCTGAGGCCGGATACAACGTGGTTCTCACAGCCCGGACGCTAAAGGAAGGAGAAAAGCATCAGCATATGGTGCTAACGCCTAATGGCAAGCCCCTTCCCGGCAGTCTTGAAGAGACGGCACAAATGGTGCGTTCTCACGGGGGAGAGTCATTCACAATTCGCATGGATTTGCTGGACATACAATCGATTGATAACGCCGTCGAATCGGCCATAACTCAATGGGGACAGATCGATGTGCTAGTCAACAATGCGACTTTTCAGGGAGTCGGGCTCAATGTCCCCTTTCAGGAGCAAAACTTGGATGATCTGAAGCGCGTATTCGATGCAAATGTATTTAGCTCGTTCCATCTTACTCAGAGAGTGGTAATGAACATGATCCAACGGGGAGGTGGTATCATAATCAGCCTCACAACTGGTGGCGCAGAATATGATCCACCGATGCCTGTATTGAAAGGTGGCTGGGGTTTCGGATACGGTGCCAGCAAGGCTGCATTCCATCGTCTGGCAGGTATCTTAAATGCAGAACTCGGCGAAAAGGGCATCCGAGCATTTAACCTGCAGCCGGGTGTGGTGACCACTGAGGCGCTTTTGGCAACTATGGGGGAGAACAGTGAAATGGCTTTTGCCTACGGGAGTGCGCCCCCGGAAGTACCTGCGGCAGTTATTCGATGGCTGGCCACTGACTCCGAGGCCGTCGAGTTACTGGGTAAAACCGTGCATGCGCAGAGCTTGGCGCGCAAAAGAGGACTGGTACCAGGCTGGCCGCCGCCTGAAGCGACCCAAGCCTGATCGCAACTCGGAGGGAGTGGACTCGTATGGCCAGGGTACTAGAACCGACTAAGATTTCACCGGAAGAACATGATGCGATCGTTGATGTTCATCGCGCGTGGATCGAAGAAAAATGCCCCTTCGACAAGGTACTGGGTCTGACGGTCAAATCGTTGAGCTATGAATGCGCCTGTCTCGCATTCAATATGAAAGATCACCTGATTGGTAATGTGGACATCCAGGTATTGCACGGGGGCGCCATCGCCACTGTGCTCGATACAGTCGGAAGTGCTGTCCTTACCTACAACATCCTCAGCAAACTCAAGGACCCATCGATCGATGAAAGGGCAAAACGTCTCAAAGGAGTACCTACCGCGGACCTTAGAATTGACTATTTGAATCCTGGTTTGGGTAAGTCTTTTACAGCCATGGCCTGGATATTACGCACCGGAAGTAAGGTGGCCGTCACTCGAATGGAGCTTCGCAACGAAGATGATCTGCTCATTGCAGTGGGAACAGGTACTTATCTCATCAAAGTTCGCTAGAGGACTCAATGTTTATGAAGGAATCCTCGGTTCATGTAATTGAGATCGGAAAGGAGCGACTCGATGAAGCGGTTGAGATTCTCACGCTCGCATTTGAAAATGACCCCACATCACAATACTTTTTCTCAGATCATGATAGACCGCTTATCAATATGGTAAGGGAGCTTTATCGCTATATTTGTGAACGGCAACTGGCATATGATTACCCCATATTGGGAAGCCTGAATAATGACCGGCTGAGCGGGGTTGCCTGTGTTCAGCCACCCGGTGTCAAAGCACAACCCAACTTAAAACCGGAGCAGTACGAGAAAAGATTCGGTTCGCTCATTGGAAGGAATGCACTGAATCGCATGATGAAACACCACAAAGTAACCAGTACACATCTACCAGACAAACTGTGCTATTACCTGGTGGCGCTTGGTGTGCATCCTGACGAACAAGGGCAAGGATATGGTCGAGCATTACTCGATGCTGTTCATGACATAGTTGATTTAGATGCGGATTCGATCGGCACAAGTTTGGATACGACAAATCCGGTCAATGCCCCGATGTATGAGCATTTCAGGTTTCAGGTAATAGCAGAGGATAATGTTGATAACGCTCTTGATGTCTGGATTATGTTTCGATTGAACAGGGCAACTACTGAGTGCGATGCCCTTAGTCAAATATGATCTTGAGTTGCAATTAGGTCCGATCTGTAGTATTGTACCAAACACACTCTGGGAAAAAGGAGGAAGGCATAGAACAGTCAACCATTCCATAGCGCCGTAATTTCTGCGGTCAATTCTGCACCGGGTTCACAGCTGTGAACCACAATGTTAAGGAGGAGAGATGAAGAGCATAGTAAAATTCGTAAGTGTGGCCATACTGTTGGTGATATTGGTTGTACCACTGTTGGTTGCCTGTGATGATGACGATGAAGACAAGTCACCATCGCCAACAGAAACAGTTGAACCAACTCAGCCCACGGACCAGCCAACGGCTGAACCCACAGCCGAACCGACAGTTCCAGCGGAGCCAGCCAAACCTGAAGGGACTTTGACCATAGCGGTCGCACAATTGAGTGTCAGGGAACTGATTGGCCCCTTGGGCCTGTCAGCGGCCACTGACAGGACGATAAGCGCCTCTATTTTTGATCATCTGGTATGCGCCAAGACCGACGGCTCCGGGTATGCCCCCTGGCTGGCGGAATCCTGGGAGATCGCGCCCGATGGTGGCAGCGTCACTTTTAAGCTAAGGGAGGGAATACAGTTTCATGATGGTTGGGGTGAACTCACCGCTGAGGATGTAAAGTTCACCATCGAGACCATCCAGAACCCGAACTTGAGCGGATGGGCCGAATATCAAACTTATACCCCCGGTATTATTGACCGGGTGGAAACCTCGGGGCCCTACACGGTAACCATCTACAGTGATAACACGATGGCTGACTTGATTTTAGACTACCTCACCCCCACCAATGGGGCCGCCAGCACGCCGATTCTGTGCAAAGCTTACTACGATGCGGTCGGTTTTGAGGAAGCCAACGCCCATCTCATCGGCACCGGACCGTATAAATTCGTTTCCTTCAAAATGGCCCAGAGTTATACGCTTGAGGCGGTAGATGAACACTGGCGTGCCGTCCCCGAGTTCAAGAAAGTGGTATTCAAGGAAGTTCCGGAAGAAATGACCCGCATGGCGATGATGCAGACCGGCGAAGCCGATATCGCTCAACTGGGCATCGAACATGCCGCGAACCTGGAGAAGGAAGGCTTTGAGGTGGTGAGCATTCCCAATGGATACTATCAGATAATGTGGTTGTTGGGTCAATGGTTGCCTGAGCATGAGGGGTACGATCCCGATTCTCCGTTCATGCAGAAAGAGGTGCGAATGGCGATGAACCTCGCTATCGACCGGGAGGAAATCGCTGAAGCGCTCTATCACGGCATGGCGGAGCCCATCGCCGGACAGCAGGTGTTCAGATGGGGAGAATCCCTCGATCCCTACCCCTACGATCTGGATCGGGCTCAGGAACTCATGGCGGAAGCGGGCTTCCCGGACGGATTTGAAGGT
>JABHWQ010000420.1 GCA_018657655.1 Chloroflexota bacterium
AGGATGACATCGGGCTGGGTCTGCCCGGCCAGGGAGACTGCTTCTTCTCCATTTGTGGCAGCCCCCACCAGGATCATATCGGGTTGCGCCTCCAGGATGGCTTCGAGCCCTTCACGTACAACAGCATGGTCATCGGCGATGAGGATGCGGATGGGGTGGGAGATAGCATTTTTGTCCATAAGAGAGGCTCCAGAGTGGGGAGTAAGGCGGCGTCTGGTACTTTCGATAAGTCCGTTGAGCTGGCATCCAACAGTTTCGCCCTGGGCGGCAAATTCTTGATTATCAGAGATCTACTCGAGATCGGCCGATAAGATGAAATAATATTTTTGTTCTTCGAGAGAGTTTCGGCTATATTTAAAAACAAAACCAAATCGTTCGTCGTCAGGAAAATCTTTCGTAACTTCATATACCATTTAACGTCAGTTTGTGCGCTGCTTTCCAAACACTAAGCTGTTGGAAATGCTCTGTTTTCTCCATATTTCCTACTCCCCTCTCCCTATTTCCAACAAAGCAATCACTCTCGTTCCACTCCCCAGAGATGATTCAATTATTAAATCACCCCCCATAGCCTCGGCGCGCTGCTTCATATTTACCAATCCCATACCGCCGATGTTTTCCTGATGGGTATTGAAGCCTTTTCCGTTATCACAGATTTCCAAAATGATCTGCTGATTTTGCCGGAATACGTTTACGCTCACCGAATCAGCTCCAGCATGCTTGAGGGTGTTGTTCAGCGCTTCCTTGGCAATATGATAGAGAGCCGCTTCTTGCGCAGTCGAGAGAGCGATATCATTTTCCGCATTCAGGTGAACGTCGAGGTCCGAGCGGCCTTCAACGGCTGCCAGCCGCAAATCCAGGGCCCCGATCAGCCCCTCTTGCTCCAATACCGGTGGTCGCAACTGGTGGATGAATAGCCGCATTTCTCGGATGGCCTGGCGGGCAGTCTGGCCGATGCGGGCAAAAGTATAACTGGCAGCTTTCTGGTCATTCTTTTCAAGACGCACCTGTCCGGCTTCCGTCAACGTCGCCAGCCCATAGAGAGATTGGGTAACCGAGTCGTGCAGATCGCGCGCCAGGCGCTGGCGTTCTTCCAGCACACTCACCTGCTGGGCTTGCTGCCGCAGCAGGTCATTCTGAACAGCAATCCCAACCTGGTCGGCAATGGCCGCCAACAGGGCCACTTCATCAAGATCGAAGCTCTGGCCCAACTGACGCACCAAGCCAATCACCCCCAGGATCTTACCTTCGGCCTGCAATGGGGCCATTAGCATGGCCGTCGGGGTGAATAATCGCAGGAGTTCCGGAACACGAGGATCTTTAGTCAGATCGGGGATGAGCAGAGGTTCGCGCCGGGATAGAATGGTATCGAACAAACCATTTTTGGCAGATAGCGCAGCCAACAGGGTATTGCTATGTGACAACCAATCCACAGGCAAATCATTTTCTGCAACCAATCGCACCGCATGGAATTCAGTATCCGCTTCGGGGGGCTCAAACAAGAAAATAGCTCCCGCAGAACTTTGGACCGCCTGCATGGTGCGGATCAGCGACTCGTTCAACAGCGTCTCCGAATCAAGGGCCTGGCTTGCTGCCGCAGAGACATCGTACAGGGCGCTCAATTCGCGCGTGCGAGATGCAATGCGCTGTTCCAAAGAAATATTGACTTCCCGCAACTCCTTTTCCGCTTGCTTTCGTTTTGCCAATTCCTCGCGCAGCGAGGCAGTCATATTGTTGAATGCTTCTGTCAAGAAACCGATCTCATCGCTTTGTTCAACCGGCACCGATACATCCAGATTTCCCGCATCGGCTTGGCGAACTCCAGTCAACAACCGATCAAGTGGGCGAGCGAGATTGGCGCGGAAAAAGAAAGGGAAAATCGCCAGAATAGCCAGGCTGCCAAGGGCAATCACATAAATCATACTGACACTGTCCCGGAAGATAACGCGACTCATCTCTGCTAAATCAAACCCGACTTCATATCGAATATCCCCTACGGAGTCGATATATCCGACATATTGATGGTACGTTCCTGGGAGGTTATTCCCATAGCGCAGATTACCCGCTCTGTTTTCATTACGCAGGAAGGCTTCAAGCACATATTCCCAAAATGGGCTATCAACTACATCCTCCCGCTGCGAATCAAAGAGAAACTGTGGGGTGAATTTGGCATCCGAGGCGTACATCAGATTTCCCGCCGCTCCCTCTGCCACGGGCAGAGTTAAGATATAAGATATCGAAGCGGATACACTCGTAAAATTGCCTCCCGGAATGGCATTCTTGACCATATCCACATCTCTCAGATTGCTTTCATCTACTTGAACGATTGCAGCATTGATTTCATACAGACCGAAGGCACTAAAAATGAGCAAGAACGTTACCAAAGATAAGCCGATCAATCTGACCATCAAATCCGGTTGTTTGGGCGTCAATTCAAAGGATGCGTAAACAACCGCCGCGATCATCAAAAGCAGGGATGAGTTCAGGATATATATGCTTGCAATCGTAGACACCAAGCCCACTGAACCCAATCCTGAGACCAACCCCTGAATGAGACCCAGGGACAACGCCAAAGTATAGTTACGCAT
>JABHWQ010000468.1 GCA_018657655.1 Chloroflexota bacterium
CAATCAGTGCATTCATTGCGATGCCTGTCTTTGCCTTGGCCAATGCCGGAGTTCAAATCTCAGGCTTAAGCTCCTCAATTTTCAATTCGGTGAGTCTGGGAATAGTCCTGGGGTTGGTTGTGGGTAAACCGTTGGGAATTGTAGGTGCGACGTATTTTGCGGTGCGTATGGGATGGATAAATAAACCGATCGCAATTACATGGAAACATATCTTTGGAGCAGCGATGCTCGGAGGCGTCGGTTTCACAATGTCCATCTTCATTGCCTACCTGGCCTTTGAAGATGCCGATTTAATCTCATCGGCCAAGATCTTCATCTTAGCAAGTTCGTTGATCATGGGGACAGTTGGTGCGCTGTATCTCCTGCGTGCAAGTGCCAGGCACTAAGATATACTCTTGGAAGTACACCCAACAAAACAGACTTGGCCCAACCGTTTTGTGTTGCAAACTAACCACTCGGATCGGTTGTAGATTAGCTTGTGTTTTGCCTGCAGGCGTAGTTCGGGGTTATTATTCACTTCCTCCTTGGCACCCCTGATACATCTATCGTATGTCCGGATGGTATTACTGGCGTTACCTTACACTATTGTTTTAAGTGTTGTTGGATTTATTGCCGTATATTTCTGGCTGTAAAGCACAAAAAAGGGGAAAGTTTCATTCATGAAGCTTTCCCTTCTCACATCAGAATTGCAGGCTGATTATCTCTTCTAACATCCTCCCTGGCATTGACCACCCCCGCATGTATCATCGCATCCAGCATCATCGCATCCGCAATTGTCATGGCATCCTCCATGTGCGTGTGAGTGCCCGTGTTCCAGTTCTTCGGGAGTAGCATCACGGACATCAACGATGGTTACATCGAAATTGAGAGGAAGGCCTGCCAAAGGGTGATTCCCGTCTAGAGTGATACCGCTTTCGTCTATTTTGGTTACGGTCACGATTCGGGAGCCTCCTTCAAACCCTGCCTCAAGTTGCATGCCTACCTGAACATCGATACCCTGTAGTGCGTCTGGTGGCAATGTTTGAATCATCGCTTCATCCTGTTCCCCATATGCCTGCGCTGGAGACACCGCCACGGAAAAGCTGTCACCCACGATTTTTCCTTCCATCTCATTTTCCAGACCAGGTATTAAAAACCCGTTTCCATGTACGTACTCAAATGGTCCGATCTGTTCTGAGCTGTCCAGTACCTCGCCTTGTGCGTTGGTGACCTTGAAATCAAAACTGGCTACTTTATTTTTTGTGATTTGCATTATGAATTTCTCCTTTGTTATTGATGGTCGCAACCGCAACCGCAGTTTGTATCGCCTATACTGGGGGCATTGAGGTCACATGCGCTGCAATTATCTGTGCATCGCACATCATGATCTGCAGGGTGTCCCAGTTCCTCGTTGGTGGCAGGGCGTACATCAGTGATGGTTACATCGAAGCTTATGGTCTTCCCTGCAAGCGGGTGGTTTTCGTCAAGTGTTATCTCATCATCTTCGATCTTGGAAATAGTCAGTATTTTCTTCCCCGAATCGTCCTCGGCTTGAAGTTGCATTCCTATTTTGATTTCCCCTAATCCGGACAATTCATTTCTAGTAAAAACGTGGATACGAGTGTCATCCCGAATACCGTAAGCCTCTTCGGGAGGCAGGGTTACTGAGAACGTATCTCTTGGCTTTTTCCCATCCAGTGCGGCTTCAAGCCCCGGTATGATCCTTCCCGCTCCATGCAGGTAACACATTGGCCCTTGGTCTTTAGAGGATTCAACGAGATCGCCATTTTCATCGAGTACCGTATAATCGAAAGTGACAACAGTGTCATCCTTAATCTGCATAAACACACCTCACAATATGCTTCCTACTTCTAGGTTACATGATATTTGAAAAAATGCCAACAAGGGGTACGTGTATAGCTTCGAAAGATAAAGGTGTTACTGATATGTTGCTTTCAGATTTTCACTTTTGCCCATTTGAAGAGTTGGACGACGACGATTCCGGCCCCGAAAGCGATGCTCATGTTTGTTGTGGCAAGCCCGATTCCTGCAATCAGCAGAACCACGAATAGGTCTTCCTTTTCAGTCACGTCTCTGACGAGGAGGGCAAGTTCAATTCCTGCAAATAGCAGAAGTACTCCCAACACAGCGTAAGGGATAGATGAGAGGATCGAGACCCCCACCATTCCAAAGGCCAGGGCAATGATCACAAAAAACAGTCCA
>JABHWQ010000084.1 GCA_018657655.1 Chloroflexota bacterium
GGTTAAAGCTAAGCAGGCCGGCCCAGAACATGAGATCATGCCAGTCTCCGGTTTCAGCGATCTCCGTAGTCACTTGTCCCCCGGCAACTACACCACCGACTTCAAAATCGATCTCTTGATTAATGAGTGCCTCAATACCATCCTTTGTGGTAACGATAGTGTCCCAATACAGGGTGGCTCCATTGCTGACAGCTTCCCAGGGAGGATCGGATTCTTGTTCCTTGATTGGAGTTGCTTCTCCAAGGTCAAGTGTAATTCCGAACGCACCCTCGCCAGGAGGCCATTCCTCTCTGGGGCGTGGGATCATCTCGATCTCAACCTCTTCAGAGTCTCGCATGAGAACTACTGGTACTTCGGTTCCTGTGCTCTCGTTGGTAACCTCTTTAAGTATACTGAGTGTGGTGATTTCAGTACCTGCGATCGTCAGTATCTCATCACCTATCTCAATTCCAGCATGGTACGCGGGAGAGTCCTCACTTACTTCGCTTATCTTCAACGGCCCATCATATTCCACGATCACATCGCGTGGTACCATGTAGATCAGGGAAAACACAATCAGAGGGAAGACCAGCATTACCAATGACCCGGCGCTCAACACCAGCAACCTGCTGCCTGCGCTCTTACTGGCCAGGCTCCCGGTTTCAGAGGGATCCTCTTCCCCCAGCATCTTACAGAAGCCACCAATTGGAATCCAGTTAAGCGAGTACATAGTCTCGCCGCGCTGTTTTCCCCAGATGCGCGGTGGCATTCCTATGCCGAATTCCAGAACTTTTACACCCTTCCATTTGGCGGTCAGGAAGTGTCCCAACTCATGGATGAACACCAAAAACATTAAGACTGCTACAAACCATACAATAGCCAGGGGTGTACTCATATTGCGAACCGTCCTTTCGCGATCTCTCGTGCCCACGTGTCAGCGGCGAGGATGTCATCCAAAGAGGGATTGGTAATTCCTGTATGTTGTCCCAGGGCCTCCTCCAGTATTTTGGGGATATCGAGGAATCCTATCTTACCGGCAAGGAAAAGTTCAACGGCTACTTCGTCGGCGGCGCTCAGGACGGCCGGATAGGTATCTCCTGCAGTGCCGGCTTCGAAGGCGAGCCGCAAACAGGGGTATCGCCCAAAATCCACCGATGCAAATTGCAGGGATTCTATCTCGCTGAAGTCGAGTTTGGGGAGTCCGGTGTTGGCCCATCGTTCCGGGTGCGACAAAGCATACTGGATCGGTGTGCGCATATCGGGAACTCCAAGCTGCGCTTTGACTGAACCATCGGCAAATTCGATCATTGAGTGGATGATGCTGCCATGATGAATCATAACCTTGATTTTGTCATAAGCGACATCGAAAAGCCAGCGTGCTTCGATGACTTCCATCCCTTTGTTCATCAGGTTGGCCGAATCGATGGTTACTTTTGGCCCCATATTCCACGTTGGATGCTTCAGCGCTTCTTCAGCGGTTACAGTGGCCAGCTCTTCTTGTGGCCGATCTCGAAACGCACCGCCGGAAGCAGTGAGGAGGATTTGGGCGATTTCATTCGATTCTTCACCCTGTAAGCATTGCCAGATGGCGCTATGCTCACTATCAACTGGCTTGATCTCGGCCCCGAATTTGCGGGCTTCATCCATCACAATCGTTCCGGCCATTACCAGTACTTCTTTATTGGCGAGAGCTACAATCTTTTCCGAACGAATCGCTGCCAAGGTAGGCAGAAGACCTGCTTTTCCGGCTGTGGCCACTACTATGAGGTCGATATCGGGATGGCTGGCGATGTCTTCGAGTGAGGGACCCTGCTCTCCAATCGAAACAAGTTTGGGCTGGAATTCATGAACCTGTTGTTCGAGTACTGTGGCGTTACTTCCCGCTGCCAAAGCCACTACTTCGATTTGATGAGGGAAAGCTCTTGCCACTTCCAGGGTTTGTCGGCCTATTGAACCGGTGGACCCCAGGATAGCGATCCTCTTTTTTACAGTACAATCCATATTACGTAATAGTATACCAGAACTATAGTGAAGATGATGCTATCAAGTCGATCAAGCACGCCGCCGTGCCCGGGTATCAATGATCCGGCATCTTTGGCGTTGGCATTTCTCTTTAGAGCTGATTCGGTAAGGTCGCCTACCTGAGCAAAAATGCTGATGAGGAAACCCAGGGGAATTATCTTGGCATAACCGATATCATCCACTCCCGTAATGATGATCAGAGCTATCGTAGCTACCGCTGCTCCAATAAGTCCGCCGATGGCTCCCTCCCAGGTCTTCCCCGGACTTATGGCTGGCGCCATTTTATGTTTGCCCAGCGA
>JABHWQ010000190.1 GCA_018657655.1 Chloroflexota bacterium
CCCCAGGTTGCCATAGTCAAAGCCCTGGCTTCATCCATCTGTATTGGAACCGGCGGCTCAGTCGGGCGTGAAGGACCAATTGTTCAAATTGGCTCTGCATTGGGTTCAACCATCGGACAAATGATGAACTTATCCAATGAGCGCGTTCGAACATTAGTTGCCTGCGGTGCAGCCGGAGGTATAGCCGCCACCTTCAATGCTCCCATTGCTGGAGCTATCTTCGCAATTGAAGTAATTTTAGGGCGCCTTCATACGGTCTATTTTGGCGCGGTGGTTATTTCATCCGTGACCGCATCAGTGATTGCACAGGTTTTCGAAGGCGACGCGCGCGCCTTTATCGTTCCGGAATACACGCTGGTCAGCCCTTGGGAATTACTTTTTTACGCTTTACTTGGTATCCTTGCAGCTATCGGCGCCATTGGTTTTACCCGCCTGCTTTACTATTCAGAAGATCAATGGGAAAAAATCCCCATTCCTGAATACATCAAGCCAGCCATCGGGGGCATCCTCCTCGGCATCATCGGTATTCTGACCTTCAAAATCGACGGAATGCCAAGAATATTTGGGGTAGGCTATGAATCTATCACGAGCATACTTTTCGGCGAACTTACTCTGAGAGTAGCATTGATTTTATTATTCACCAAGATATTAGCGACTGTCACCACATTGGGATCCGGGGGTTCAGGGGGTGTTTTTGCTCCATCGCTGTTTATGGGTGCCATGCTGGGAGGTAGTTTTGGGCATATCGTCAACCAGTTTTTCCCAGATATCTCAGCGCCTGCCGGTGCATATGCTCTCGTTGGAATGGCCGCATTTTTCAGCGGGGCGGCGCGTGCACCGGTTACAGCTATTCTGATCTTATTTGAAATGACCGGAGATTACAATATCATCCTACCCTTAATGCTAACTACGGTTATCAGTACGTTCTCTTCTCAGATCATCAGTCGGGAAACAATCTACTCATTAAAGCTCAGCCGCCGTGGTGTTAATCTTGAGCAGGGACAGGATATTGATGTTATGCAAGGCGTTACGGTGGGAGAGATTATGACAACTGATGTAGACACCGTTCCACCAGACCTCTCGCTATCCAACTTATCCGACCGGTTTAAGGATTCACACCATCATGGTTTTCCGGTAGTGGAAAAAGATAACTATTTAGTGGGTATCGTCAGCATTACAGATCTGGAACGCTCACTGGCATCTGGTTCTATCATTGATAAAACAGTGATGGATGTTGCTACCCCAATGAACCGGCTCCTGATCGCTTATCCCGAGGAGGCAATGTGGAAAGCGATGAAACGTATGGGTGTCAGGGATATTAGCCGCCTTCCGGTCGTTGAGGGTCAGGGGTCAGGTAAATTGGTGGGGATCGTGCGGCGACGAGATATCATTCGCGCCTACAACACAGCCATCGTCAAACGCGCCCAAAATCAACACAAGATTGAAGCCCTCCGCCTCAGCAAGATTGACCATGTACATTTCACTCAGATCGATATTCCCAAGAATTCAACTGTCGTTGGCCAATATATACGCCAGCTGCCTCTGCCTAAAGACTGTCTCATTGTATCCGTCCGACGCGGCCGTAAAGTCCATATTGCAGACGGTTATACCATCCTTCAGGGGGGAGACAAAGTCACGATTTTTGCCGAAGATAACGACCTAAGTAAAATCAAGGAGACATTGATGGGTGTGCGAGAAACGCATATCCCAGACCATCATACCGCCCGTCACAAAGAAATCCGAATACCCAATAACGCCACCTGCATCGGCAAAACCGTGAAGGAGCTCAATATTCCACCTGACTGCATCCTCGTCAGCATTCGAAGAGCAAATGAAATCATTGTTCCCCACGGCCACCATACTATTGAAGCCGGCGACGTGATAGAAATATTCGGCCTGGAGGATGAACTCAGCGATTTGGAAGGCTGTCTGACCGGCTAATATTCCAGAAGCCAATACCCCATCGAGCGCCTCCAATCAAGCTCTTGTTTCGCAATCTATACCTTTATACTGAACAAAAAGCCTACTCTTCCGGATGTTGTTATGATTGAAACAACACGCCTAAATCTCATTCCCCTTTCTGAGTTTCAACTGGAAAAACTACTGGCCCAACCATCCCATGTTGAAGCTGAGATCGGGATTCATATCTGCAAGGACATCATTGCCGGCAGGGTTGAAAAAGCAATCATGATGAAACTCGATAATATGAAAACCGCACCATTAATACATCAC
>JABHWQ010000272.1 GCA_018657655.1 Chloroflexota bacterium
ATAGCCGGAATTCTAAATGTCACTACCGATTCATTTTCGGATGGAAATCAATATCTGGATACTCAAGCAGCTATCGAAAAAGGATTGAGCCTCATCTCTCAAGGGGCCGATATGGTGGATATCGGAGCGGAATCAAGTAATCCCGATGGTCAAAAGATCAGTGCGAGTGAGGAGATCGAACGGTTGACACCGGTAATCGAGGCGTTGAAAAAAGAGGGGATTTCGGTATCTATCGATACTTACAAACCCGAGGTTATGGAACATGTTATCTCCCTCGGCGTAGATATGATCAACGATATTACCGGTCTAAAAGATGGAGCAGCTATCGATGTGATTAAACGAGCCGACATTTCGGTAGTTATCATGTTTGCCAGAAATGAAGGTCCTCATGCTGAACGGACTGTTCGTGATCATACCACCGTTATGGCCGAGCTGGACGAGTTTTTCACTGAACGACTTCAAACTTTGAGGGGTGCCGGTATTGCCAATGAAAAGATCATCATTGATCCTGGCATGGGATTGTTTTTGGGCGGTACGCCAGAACCCAGCTTGATGGTATTGCGTTATATCGAATCTCTCAAGAAATTTGGGAATGATATCTATCTTTCCGCTTCGAGAAAATCGTTTATCGGTGCGACGCTGGATCGGCCGCTCAAACAAAGGGGCATTGGTACGCTGGCTGTGGAGATATGGGGATGGATGCATGGTGTTTCCTATATTCGCACTCATGAACCGGAGCCACTCCGTGACATGGTTCGGATGACACGGGCAATCGAGCAGATCGAATGAAAAAGGAACGGTACTTCGCCCTGGAATCCATTGAGATAAAGTCACGGGAGATGCTGTGTGACATCGAAACTCTCCGAAAAAAACATCCGCTGAAACCATCGCCCGAGCGCGCCGCCCTTCTGGTCCTCGATATGCAGAGATACTTCATCGATGAATCCTCTCATGCTTTTGTCCCTACGGCTCAAGATATAGTTCCCGGTATCGCACGATTGATTGATACCTGTGCTAAAAAAGGTGTTCCCATCATTTATACCCGTCATTTGAATTCCGATGCCGATGCCGGAATGATGTCAGTATGGTGGCGAGACCTGATAAAACCGGATGCCCCTTCAAGCGAGATCGTTGCGGATTTCGATTTGGCTCAGGGCTTGGTAGTTGAGAAAACCCAGTATGATGCGTTTCACAAAACCAGGCTGGAGGAAATACTACGAGAAAAGGGAGTTTCTCAAGTTGTGATATGTGGGGTGATGACCCACCTCTGCTGCGAGACCACTGCCCGTTCGGCATTTGTCCGGGGATTTGAAGTTATCTTTGCCATTGATGGTACTGCCACTTACAATGAACCGTTCCATCGTGCTACTCTGTGGAATATGGCTCACGGTTTTGCCGTCCCGATGCTCATAGAGGAAATAGTAGATAATTTAACGATTGACGGTTGATTGTTGAAGGGATAACGATCAACCATCTAATCACTAACAAAATATAATGCAAACCGAAAACGTAACCATAATCGGGGCTGGGCCAGGAGGGATTGCGGCGGCTATACAGCTTAAGCGATGGGGACTGAAACCGCTGCTGCTGGAGAAGGACCATGTTGGTGGGCTTCTGGTAAATGCCAATCTGGTAGAGAACTACCCTGGCTTTCCCCAGGGAATATCGGGACTGCAGCTAGTCAGGCTTTTTCAATCCCAGATGGAACGAATCGGAGTTACGGTTACCTGCGATGAAGTGCTACAGCTGGATTACGATGACGGGTTTATTGTCAAAACAAAAGAAAGGGAGTTCGTTTCCAGATTTGTGATGGTTGCATCTGGGACCCAACCGATACCTTTCGATGGGTTTGAAATTGCTGAAGAAATAGCCGATAGAGTTTTCTATGAGGTGCATTCACTTGTTGATTTGAGCGGTAAACGAATAGCCATTATCGGCGCAGGGGATGCTGCTTTCGACTATTCACTGAATATGTTCCGGAAGAACGAAGTAACCATACTCAATCGAAGTGTAAAGCCAAAGTGCCTCCCACTCCTATGGGAAAGAGTAGCAAAAGAATCCAGGATTTCATATTACGAAAATACATCGATTGTAGGTATGCAAAGCTCCGGGGATGGGCTTATTTTGAACTATAAGAACGCTCAAGGGGATTGGGAACTTGGGGTCGATTATGTTATATTTGCTATTGGCAGAAAACCACAACTGGATTTCCTTTCTCCACAGCTAAGGGAGCGAGCTGCCGAGCTGGAAGGGGAAGGTTTGCTCTATTTTGTGGGTGATGTAAAAAATGATATATTTCGCCAGACATCAATAGCGGTTGGAGATGGTGTTCGTTCCGCTATGAAGATTTGTCAGATGTTCCAGGGAGCCAGTTGATGCAGATTGTAAACGCTACGGGAAGAGAAGATATCGCCACTGTTCACATCGCGGATATGGGCGGTGGCAGGTTAGTAGAATTTGTTGAGTCTACCCAACCCCCGATTACTCGGGACAAGAAATGGGTTCTGATAATTTCGGTTCTGTTCGGATGTCCCGTGGGGTGCATGATGTGCGATGCCGGGGACAACTATCAGGGAAAGCTCTCCAAAGAGGAGATGTTTGATCAGATCGACTATCTGATTCGTCAAAAATACCCCGATGGTTGTGTTCCCGTAGAAAAATTCAAGATACAGTTTGCCCGGATGGGTGAGCCAGCGCTTAATCCGGCAGTGTTAGATATTCTGGAAGAGATTCAGGAGCGCTATGAAATTCCCGGATTCTTACCTTCTATCTCGACGGTTGCTCCTCAAGGAACCAATGACTTCTTCGAAAGGTTGCTGGACATAAAGCGACGCAGATACACCGATGGCAAATTTCAACTCCAGTTCTCCATCCACACTACCGATGAAACCATGCGGGAGAAAATTGTTCCTGTGAAAAAATGGGGCTTTTCTCGTATTTCTGATTATGCGAGTCGCTTTCATGAAAACGGCGATAAGAGGATAACTCTTAATTTTGCTCTAGCCAAGGGAATGCCGATAGAGCCGGAGGTTCTTTTAAAATACTTCTCACCGGAGCAATTCATCATTAAAATCACGCCTATCAATCCGACGCACCGTGCCACCGAAAACAACTTGGCGTCTTATATCGACGCGTATGTTGAGCAGCGAAGCTATAAGGTAGTAGATGCTCTGAAGCAATCTGGATACGAGGTTATCCTGAGTATCGGTGAAGTTGAGGAAAACCGGATAGGAAGCAATTGTGGGCAATATGTGATGAGTCATCTAAAGACAGAAATGCCGGTTGGAGCGGATGGACATAAAGGGTACGATTACTGGTGATGGACTGTGGAGTAAGTAATGAAAGTTTCACTGAATTGGCTTAGAGATTATATTGACATAACCCTTTCGCCGGAAGAGTTGGCAGAAAAGCTGACCATGGTTGGGCTGGAAGCCAGCGATGTTCGGGCCATTGGTGAAGAGTGGACCAATGTTTTTATTGGCGAGGTTGTAGGTCTCGAACAGCATCCCAATGCGGACCGGCTTAGGTTAGCGACGGTTGATCTGGGCAGCGAACAGCATACTGTGGTTTGCGGTGCTCCGAACATTGCCGTAGGCCAGAGGATTGCTTTTGCTGGGTTGGGGGCCAATCTTTTCGATGGCCATAGTGGTAAATCGATGGAATTGAAGCCGGCCAAGATACGCGGTGTTCGTTCAGAGGGAATGGTTTGTTCAGAGTTAGAACTGGGCATTTCCGATAATCACGAGGGAATCCTGGTTCTTTCTGAATCGGCACCGATTGGGACGACCCTTGCTGGATTTATGGGCGATACGGTTTTCGATATCACCGTTACTCCCAATCGGCCTGATTGTCTTAATATGATTGGCATTGCTCGAGAGGTGGCGGCGATCACTGGTAGTGGGATGCGAATGCCGGAGGTAGAATACCAGGAAATTGATCCTCCGACCGAAGAGATGATCGCTATAGAAATAGCCGATCCCGATCTCTGTCCCCGTTACTGCGGTGGGATCATCAAGGATGTCAAAATCGGACCGTCACCGGCTTGGATGCAAGAGCGTCTCAACGCGGCTGGAATGAGGCCTATCAATAATATAGTCGACATAACCAACTTCGTGATGCTCGAATATGGACAACCGTTGCATGCTTTCGATTATGAAAAAATCGGTGGAAAGAAAATCATCGTGCGCAGAGGACGATCCGGCGAATTTATGTACACTCTCGATGGTGAGGAAAGAAACCTTACCGCTGATATGCTGCTGATTACAGATGCAGCCGGACCAGTGGCCATCGCAGGAGTGATGGGTGGGGCTGATAGCGAGGTTACCGAAAAAACCAAAACTATCCTGCTGGAGTCGGCAAACTTCAACAATGTGAGCATCAGGCGCACTTCCCGCAATCTTGGGTTGATTAGCGAAGCTTCTTCTCGATTCGATAAAGGACTGAGCCCGGAACTCCCCATGCATGGGATCCGGCGCGCCATTCAATTTATGGTAGAACTGGCCGGCGGAAAGGCTACTCAGGGAATCGTCGATGCGTATCCCGGAAAGACCCAAAAGCCTCCGATCTTGCTGCGAGAAACAAAAGTAGATGAGGTTTTGGGGATTGAGTTCGGGACAACTCGTATCAAAGACACTCTTCAATCACTAGGATTTGAATGTGCGGAAAAAGACGCAGGGGAAGTTATGGTTACCGTTCCTTACTGGCGTACCGATGTGAGCATAGTCGAGGACCTCATTGAAGAAGTAGCTCGCATCATCGGATATGACGAGATTCCTACCACAATGCTGCGAGGAGAAGTGCCTCAACACGAGCCA
>JABHWQ010000083.1 GCA_018657655.1 Chloroflexota bacterium
CAATCGCAATGAGAATAGCGATAGTGATGCCAAACACGTTTCGGTGATGGGTAGGTGCGATGGTGCTACGATTCAGAATATAACCTTCTCAGATGTGGATATTACGAATTCAGGGTCTACTTGTTGTAATGGCTACAGTGCATCAGGATTTGTTGGAAATGCACAGGATAGCGTATTTAGCAGGGTCTCGATCGACGGAACAATAGCCGCAACTTGTCAGTGTGTTCTTGCGGGTGCCTTAGCTTTCGGATTCGGAAGAAACATTCAGGATTCCACGATCACGGATTGTCATGTAAATGCGAGTATCGTTGCCAGACAAGAAGGCGCAGATGGAAATGGGGCTTATGTAGCAGGATTCACAGACGTTTTGGCTGGATGTACAGTTGAGAGGTCTTCGTTTAGCGGACAGCTTGAAGCAGATGCCATTAATGGCGAACGAGTCCGCTTTTACGGATTTGCGAGGTATATCGATTTATCGTATCAGTATGAGCAAGGGTCTGTTGTCAGAGAATCGTGGGTAAACGCAACACTTCAAACCCCAATGCTTGGCCCGACGTGGATAGATATGTATGGATTCACGGATATGATCAGAGGCGCAGAAGGTGAGGATACATTAGTTGAGGACTGCTATTCAATTTGCGATGTCAGTGGAGGAACCACTGAATCAGCCGGATTCGCTGGAACTGTGCTGACAGCCGGCGCCTCCACATTAGGGAATCACGCTACAGTTCGTCGTTGTTACTCTATGGGTAGTGTGAATACGGGAGCATCTCTATATGGTGGATTCAGTGCCGAAGAAGGCGGACTGCCAGGCTCATCTGTGACCGTGGAGGATTGCTTCTTCGACTCAGAGGTGGCTGGTACCACTTCAACTGCCCATGGCACACCATTGACCACTGCCGAAATGAAAACGCAAAGCGCCTTTACTGACGCTGATTGGGATTTCACCAACGTCTGGGATAGGGATGGTGTAAAAAATGATGGATATCCTTTCCTTAGAGTTGGATCTGCCGGTAATCAACCACCTTCGATACTAACTGGCTATGCAAGCAAAGTAAATCGCTCAACGGCTACTCTATCGGGTTATTTAACAAGTCTTGGCTCTGCAAACTCAGTGGATGTTTGCTTTGAGTATTGGCCGGAAGGAAGTAGTTTCACACAGACCACATCAGCTATTACCATAACTCAAGAAGACTACCAGAATGATGGGATAAGTCTATTAGGAATCAGTTACTACAAATATTCCCTTCCCATCAGTAGCCTGTCTAGTGATACTACTTACCATTTCCAAGCTGTCGCGGTTGGCGATGGTACAGTCTTTGGTGATCCGCAAACATTCAAGACCAAAGAAGATACAACATGGTCTTTCGCCATTATCGCAGACCTCCATATAGGAGAAGGCTATGACGATTTTGCCGGTGCTAGATGGTATGATGCGGGCACGACAGAAGCCGACAATAACGAAATTCCGCTCGGACAGCCAGACCCTAGGCCTGTAGATTATTTACTGACAGCAGTTGATGAAATTATCAGCAACAAAGCCCAGTATAACATCCAGTTTGTGGCCGTATTGGGGGATATCACACAAAGCGCTGAACTATCTGAAATGGCCAGGGCAAAGGGAATCTTAAATAAACTCAATGCTAATGGCATACCATGGATTCCCATAACCGGCAATCACGATATCTGGCCATATACCAAAAACGAAGACGCTCCTGAAACATACGAAGACTCTAATGGCTTTGCGATTGGTACGGACGCTTATTTCCATGAAGTATTTAACGATGTCTATGAAGGTAACGATGACTATGACTATGAGGGGCTACGTAGCAAACTGAATAACTTCGAGCGGGCAAATGAGGACAAGCGTTGCCCGGAAGATACACTATTCCGGGTTTGGAATGATCAAACGCAGACTTGGGCTCTTTGGGACAAAGAGGCCAAGGATAATTACAGCTTCCTCCAGAACTTCTATTTTGAGAAAAATGGCTATCACTTTTTCTGTCTGGATTTCAATGCCAGAGAGTCATTGTTTGATTCCGATAATTTGCTGAGTGATTGGCTTGGTGATTGGGTGACTCGTTGGGTGCCTGATTATATGTCCGACGAAGTGATAGAATGGATTGTTACAGAGTATAAGGTCGATAATAAAGGGGTATCTGGCCAAGGCGTGTTGCATGATTTCTTTGGTGACCATCTTGACGACGAGCCATGTCTTGCCCCTGATAAGTCTAATGCTAGACAAGGAACCTGGAAATGGTTCATGGAAAAGATGGATGATATACCAAAAAATGAGTTGGAAAAAGTCATCATACTCTCTCACCATACATTTGAAGCTCCTTTTATGGAACACGTAATGGATCAAATCACGGGATTTGATGACAAGGATAAGATCAGAAACGATCTTGACAATTATGCAAACCAACTTAATATTCAGTTTGGGGGCCATCATCACCCATGGGATGCCTGGGAAAATGGGTACGAATCTGTTGATATCCCTGTCTACCTGGAGAATGGGTCAATCACGAGAAACTTCAAAGACAAAGACGGTGAACTGATACTAAAAAGTGTTGCAGTCACGGAAAACAAAACCGGGCCTTGGGTAACACTGGTTCAGTTTTCTGGAGATGATATAGACTATTCGACCTACTTGCCTCACAATGCACTTTCTATGAAAGGGCTGTGCCCCGTAGATCTTGTGGTGACCGATCCTGATGGTCTCATCATCAGTAAACAGCAGAATGATGTGCCAGGATCTCTCTATAATGAGGGGGATTACAACGGAGATGGGGAAAAGGAAGACGATATCTGGATCAGAGATCGCAAGCAGGGAATTTACACCATACAAGTGGTCCCAGAGGCAGGTGCATCCCCCACGGATACCTATACACTC
>JABHWQ010000082.1 GCA_018657655.1 Chloroflexota bacterium
GTGAAGCAAATGATTACGAGAAAGGGAAGGATTATCTTGCTCGATCCGGGGTGGAAATTAAACCGCTGAGCCAGGATGTGATTCGCGATGAACATAAATGCACTCACTGTGGAGCATGCATTGTGCTCTGTCCCAGCAACGCTTTGTCCGTTGACCGAAGTACCATGACGGTCGATTTTGAGGACAGCAAGTGCATCGCCTGTGGGATATGTGTTCCTGCTTGCCCAGCCAGAGCAATGAGTATTCACTTTGAAATCTAGAGAGTAACAACAAAACATACGGGGTATTACTTTGAATATGAAGATTGTAACTTCAATTATTGTGACCTTTTTGCCTGCATTACTATTTATGGGCTGCTCCAACAGTGTAAGTACAGGAGAAGCAGAAATCACTAATACTGCTACTCAAACACCTGTCACAAATACAGGTACTCCCGAAACAGAAACATCGGCAACTCCTGAAATCACAGAGTTGCCACCTAGCGATTATCTTCCTGAAGTGCCGCGAGTCAGTATCCATGATGTCAAGGTAAAGATCGATTCCGGAGCCAACATATTAATCGTCGATTCCCGCGAAACAGAGGACTACAACAAATCTCATATTACTGGAGCAGTATCAAAGACCGAGGCTATTGCACTTGAGGGCTATGAGGAAATAATCACCTATTGCCAGTGACCGGACGAGAATACAAGTGCTCGTGCAGCGCAAATACTAATTGAAGCGGGATATGATAATGTGACGACGCTTGAAGGAGGATTTAGGGCTTGGAAAGAGGCTGGGTATCCATTTGAAGAACTCGATCTTGATGAAGAGTTGCCTCCAAGTGAGTACTTACCAGAGATTCCGCGCATTAGTGTGCATAAAGTCAAGGCGAAATTGGATGAGGGTGCCAATGTAATAATCATCGATTCTCGCCATGGCCACAGCTATGACGAATCCCATATCCCCGGATCCATTTCAATTCCATTGGACAATATGTCAGAACCATACAATAAGTTTGAGAGTTATGATGAGATTATCACCTATTGCACCTGACCGGATGAAAATAGTAGCGCCCGGGCGGCGCAGATATTAATTGAAACAGGATATTATAATGTAACCACGATTGAAGGGGGGATGCAGGCGTGGGAAGGCGCCGGATACCCCACAGATGGAACACAGTGAGGCCCAAGAAACTCACTGACGAAAATCGGCAAAAAATCGAAGAGATCATCGCGCAGATGAGGTGTCCTAGAGATTTTGCATGTGTAAATTCGGGATTCAAAAATCTCTGCAAGGCGAATGATATTGGATTGAAAAGCTTCCTTATATGCCGCGAAGAGGATTCACACAAATGCGCGTTCGCTCTGGATCTAGGCAAGGAAAAACTTTTCTGCCGATGCGAACTTCGTGTGTATCTGGAAAAGAATACCAATCAATGACTTTTTGGCTTCGAAATTGAAAGGAGAAACATCCCAGGATGAACGAACTACCGGAAATCGGAAAAATATCCCCGGAAATCTTTAGTGAGATGATATTCCCCCGTTTGGGTGCAAAAAGCAATAGTATCCTGGTCGGGCCACAGCACGGAGTAGATGTCGGCATTGTTGAGATCGGGGACAAAGCAGTGGCGATAACTACCGATCCAGTATTCATCGTGCCGGAGTATGGTTGGGAAAGAGCGGCCTGGTTCGCCCTCCACATCCTCGTATCTGATGCGGTGACAAGTGGTCTCAAACCCAAGTACCTTTCTATCGATCTTAACCTTCCGATGGAGATAACTAAAGAGCAACTCAATATAGTCTGGGACGTCATTCACAGCGAATGCGAAAGACTCGGTATCTCAATTATCTGCGGACACACCGCAAGATACGACAATTGCCATTATCCAATGGTGGGCGGTGCGACTGTCCTTTGTGTGGGCGGAAAAGATGAATACGTAACTCCAAGCATGGCTAAGGTCGGAGATAAAATCATCATAACTAAAGGGCCCGCCATCGAGGCTTCCGGTATTTTTGCCGCTATGTTTCCCCAGATTATGGAGAAGGAATTCGGGCCGGATTTCGCCCAAAAAGCCCAAGGTATATTCTACAAAATGTCGGCGGTGGAAGATGCCTTGACAGCGGTGAGTATTGGTGTCAGAGACAATGGGGTCACCTCAATGCATGATGCCACTGAGTGCGGTGTGTGGGGAGGACTGTACGAGTTGGCACAGGCAGCAAATCTTGGCGTAAGGGTGGAGAAGGAATCTATAGTTGTGGAAGATTGCATCCCCGAGATTTGCCGATATTTTGGCATCGATCCATATGCCTCGATTAGCGAAGGTTCCCTGATCATCTCCTGCCGACCTCATACGGCACAGGCCATTGTAGATGCACTGGATCAAAAAGACATCAAGGCTTCAATAGTCGGGGAGTTGGTCGATCCGCAAAACGGAATGATCCTTGTAGAGAACGGGAAGGAAAGGAAGCTCGAACATCCTATTGTTGATCCTTTCTGGAAAGCATTTTATGATGCTCTTAACAGTCTTTAGGATTGCAATTGGAATTAAGAGCCATTGGTTTGGACAACTCTGACGGCGTAATGACGTTTTTAAGATAATCGATTTGAATAGGCAAGTGCACGATTGACATACAAATGTAGTCCCGGTGGTTGACAAATTGTTGCGTTAACGCTACAATTATGCGTGCCATGCAACATGCACCGAATCCCATACAAGATATCCTGCAACAACGTAACATCTCACTGAGGCGTTTGGCAGCTGATGCAGGGATCAGCCCATCGACTTTGAGTCGATGGGCCAGTGGCAAACAGACACCTTCACCTCAGTGTTGCAAGAAATTTGCAGAATCTTTGTTGCTTCCGCTTGAAGATGTACTTGTGTGGGCTGGGCATCTTGCCCCAAAGACCAATACGGATACAACCGAACATCCTGATTGCAGAGCATATATCCAACAAAAATTATCCATCGAATTACAGGAAGATATGGTAGCTATGATAGAGGACTTGTTACCAGAGTGTTATCCGTCTCCTTTCATTGGGAATGGTCCTCCATAATCCATCATAATATCGGAAATATGGTGCGTACTTGACAGTATTGTTGCGCACACGCTACAATTAAATTATGAAATACATATCTACCTATATACAGGACATTCTAAGACAACGTGGCTATTCGCTGAGACGATTGGCCACGGATACTGGTGTAAGTCCATCCACTCTTAGCCGATGGCTAAGTGGTGGGCAGAATCCTTCAACGCAGTCATGCCAGAAACTGGCTGAATCATTATCGGTACCAGTTGAGCATGTGCTTGCCTGGGCCGGTCATCTTGAACCTATGCAAAGAGCAGACCTGTCTGCACTCCCAGAGTTTAGAGAATATGCCCAGCAGAAGTATCCTGCGGAATTGGATGAGGATATCGTCGCTATGATAGAAGACCTCATACAACGTAGGAGAAGCAGGCTGCATGAAAGCCATTGATCCAAAGAAAACCCTAACCACCCTCGTCAAGCTCTACTCAGGAAATAGCTGCCCGCACGCAACAGAGTGTGCCTGTCGCTCAAGCGACTGGTGCCCCAGAAGTGGGAATGCGAGTTCTGGGGAAGAGCAAGACTATCCCATGCTGCATCTCGCAGGCTGTGCTATGGGACATGATAGATGTTGTTGCCGAGTATTGGATGAGATCGAATTACTGGCAAAAGCATATCTCGAAAGGGCTGGTGTAAACCGGGCTCCTGTTCCGCTGGAACTGATCAATCTTTGCGATCCTCGTAGACCAATAGAATTACGACCGTTCCCGTTGAAGGCCTATTTCGGATGTGCCTGGTTTCTGGGGAATGAATGGGTTGTTCATCTAAATTCGAATAACGAAGTAGAAATGAATCGATTTACCGCATTCCACGAAGGGTTTCACATCCTTTGCAGCACTTCAGGCATGTCTTTCAGCAAAGTTGAGGACTGTTATAAACCCTTAAGCGAGCGTCTGGCAGACTATTTTGCCGCAAGCATCCTCATGCCTCGGCACATGGTTCATGAAATGTGGCCCAAGGTTAAAAACATCGAGGAAATGGCACTTATCTTCGATGTACCGGAAGGGGTGATGGAAGACTGGTTAATACGATTGCGATTATGCGAAAGAGAAACCCATCACGCGCTCTAGAGTAGCCCCTGAAATAGTGCTGCGTGACTAGTAACGCACCTCTACAAGCAATTGCAATCCCGCAAGCTCTTCCCATCCCATGGTTTTCCCGCTACCGGTTCTGGTAACCCGGCAACTTTGAATATTATCTCGGGATCGGTGTGAAAGAAACGTTTAGGATTAATTCCAAGGTCTTTCTTCATTCGTACTGGGAAAGGCCATTTAGAATAGCATTTGAAATAATGTCTTACATATTCAAGCATCTGTAGATGGCCTAAAGTCAACTTCCCGATTCTCTCACTATCGGCAATGACTTGTGCTACATCCCAATTCCATAGTCTCACATCAGTCAGGTAGCCATGGAGGTTCAAACAATCCGATAGATCCGTCGTCAACGCAGGAGTATCTACTGTTACAGCATAAGTGGCCATTTTTCCACCTCCAGCTGATTGGTACAGAACACTTCTCATCCGGCTAATCTACGGGCAAATCTCAAATCTTCTTGTACCCCATTTTGTGTGGCCACCAGGATTTGGTAATCCAGCAACCTTGAAGATAGTTTCCGGTGTACCCAGGAAGAGGCTACATGGGTTGGAACATCCAATGTCCTTTTTTATCTGTCTCGCTATTGGCCAATCCTCGTGAGCTTTATAGTATTTCCTGACATATTTGACCACTCGTTTATGTTTCCCTGTTAGTACTCCAACTTTTTCTTTACTCGCAATTGCCTGAGCTATATCCCAGTCCCATTGAGCTGGGTTCCTCAAGTATCCTTCAAGATCAAGATAACTACCCGTGTCACTCAAATTTGGAGCCTCAGCCGTTGCTGCAGTATGGGTATCCATAACTTTCACCTCCAGCTAATTTCGACTTTTCTTCCTTTGCGAGATTACATGGTATGAACAGATAAATATCAAAATCTAATACGGTGGGCAGTCGCTCGTTTTCGATCGACCGAACCTTTCTCATCTCGGCATCTGCCTCCACCACGGTAACGCACACATCCAGTAAACTTTAAAGCGATCTTTGACGTTACGGGCATATCTCGAAATGCCTGGTTCCCCATTTTGATCGGTCTCTGGGATTGGGAAGACCGGCAATTTTGAAAATAGTTTCCGGGGGACCCTGGAACATTCTGCATGGGTTGGAACACCCCAAATCCTTTTTTATTCGCGTTGGCAAAGGCCAATCGCTATTAGAATGATAGTATTTCCTTACATATTCGATCACTCTCTTCTGTTCCTCAGTCAGTAGTCCGATTCTTTCTCCGGCGGCAATAGTTTGGGCCATCTCCCAGTCCCACTTCTCAGGATCATTCATATACCCCTCATCATCGCGCAATTCAGGTTCTTTGGGGGGGGGCATTATCAGAGCATCAGCCGTTAGTTCACAGGTATTCACCACTTTCAACCCTAACTCATAATGCCTGTTGATCTCATTTAACTGGTCAATACAGTTGTGACAGGAAGTGGCGATTATCTTGGCACCGGTGGCCCTGATCTGTTCGGCTTTTACTTTTGCTATATCGAGACGACGATTACGGAACTCGCTCATGGTTAGAGCACCCCCACCTCCACCGCAGCACCAGTTGTCTCTGCCGCAGGGGTCAGTGTCTACATAATCCATTACACTCGCTCTCAATATATATCGGGGTTCATCGATGAAACTTCCGCTTCTTCCCTGGTTGCACGGATCATGGTAGGTAACACGTTCGGTGTTTACCGTAGGATCAAGTTTGATTCGTCCGCGTTTGATATAGTCGGCTACAACTTCCACGAATGCCTTGACGGTGAAGTCGTTTCTTTTCAACCAGATTGGAGCCATCTGTTTAAGCTGTCGAAAACCGTGACCACACTCTGTGCATAATACGCTGTTTATGCCAAGACGATCTGCCTCTTCTATCACATATCCGGAAATAGTGCGCCCTGCCACATCATCGCCGTTAAAAAGAGCATAGTTGGTCACGTCCCAGTAACGGCTACTGACAGTAAAATCTTCGCCGGCAGCATGGAATATCTTTGCCTGAGCTTTCAGCAAAAGCGGAAAGTATTTTACCTCTCGTGGATTCAATACCCACAGATACTTGGCTCCCTTTTTATCAATTGGTATCTTGGCTGTCGAATCCCCCAGGTCATCTTGAAGCTCTTCTTCCATCCATTCCACGGTGGCAACAAATTCTTCGTTCTCCAAACCCATGTTGTTACCGGTCTTCAGGTGTATATCCACCGTATCCTGTAAACCCTTCGGCGCCATATGATTCAGAGTCAACATTCCACGGCAGGCTCGCATGATCATCGCCACATCAATGCCCATGGGGCAACCAATAGTGCATCGTCGACACATTGTGCATCGCCCAAATACAGAATCTGTGAGGACCCCGAGTTCTTCATCAGACAGTTTCCCGTTCTTAGATCCGAACCAGGGAACGAGATTTCGTAAACCGCCACCCCGCTTTTTGTACAGTTTTCGAACCAACTCGGCCTTATAAGCCGGGATCATCTTGGGATCATTAGTAGCCTTATAATAGTGGCAGTTGTCAGCACAGATACCACACCGCTGACAACTCTGAAAATACATTGACAGATTGCGGTTGAGTTTGGTTCCAAGAAAATCAAGCATCTCCTGGTTTGTCGGTTTTGTCAGTTCTTTTGTCTCAGTAACCATGAAATCCTCCTTATCTTGTTGTCCAGGCTTCGGTCACTGGTTTGGAAAAGAGGTGAACCAGTTTACTGAATGGGAAATAGATTATGAGTGTTTGCGCCAGGAAAAAGTGCCACATGAACCAAATATTGTAAATGGAATGTTCAGGATTAAACGCGAGTACACCACGGGAATAATGGTGTATTTCCTCTATCTCAATATGTGAAAACCAGCGCATTCCCATCCCGGTAAAGGCTATTCCCAAAAGAATCAGAAGGATATAATAGTCTTCGAAGATAGAAATGAAACGACACGATGGGGTAAAGCGCCTGATAAGTAAAAGGACTCCGCCAGCAAGCATGGCTATTCCGGCAATACTTCCAAGGATTGTACTGGCGTCTTTGATTCCTTCTTCACTTAAATTGAACAATCCCCAAAGCCATGACACTTCTGTTACTGTTCTGATGTGCCCAAATACTACGAGTAGTAGCCCAATATGAAATAGCGCTGCCATTGCCCATAGCACCTTGGAGCTCTTGAAAGTCTTTGCAAAAAAGAGAATGTCTGTTGCTACTACTTTCACCATGCCCCACCGACCAGATACCATAGGATGGATAATTGCTTTAGCACGTGGCAA
Organism: Chloroflexota bacterium; assembly: GCA_018657655.1. Lineage (GTDB taxonomy): Bacteria > Chloroflexota > Dehalococcoidia > SZUA-161 > SpSt-899 > JABMQN01. The sequence goes on from JABHWQ010000082.1 coordinate 7,396, forward strand.
TTTTCTCCAGGTCTGTACCCGATAGATGATTCCGACTATCAGAGCCAAGATGGTTATGTACGGTAAAACAACGTATACAAAGTAGCTCCAAGCATCAGCCATGGTTCTTACCTCCCCAACTATTTGTTGCGACTGTAACACATATGGTGCGCTTACGCAACACATCCTAGCAAGGTTTTTGTTGCTTGTCAAGTGTTTATTATCATAGCGATTTTGAAATCTTGACAAAATTGATCAACATTGGTATTATGCCCACAAGCATGTTGCGTCTGCGCAATGGTAATGCATAACAGCAACACCACGCAGTGGGCCGGGCTATTTGCCATGATAGATTAGTACTGACTCATAGACACCCTGTGGATTATCAATAGTAAAAGGAAAGGAGATGAACCATGAATATCAGTTCCTCACCCACCTATTATGAAGTCATATCCGAAATGGCGATGGATGGAAACCCAAACGCCAGCCTTCAAGCCGTTCTTTCGTCTATTGTTGAAAATGTAAAAACAGCGATGCGCGTTAAAGGATGCTCATTGGCGCTCCTTACTCCGGATAGAAAGTACTTGCGTCACATGGCATCATGTGGATTAAGTGAAAGCTACATAACAAAAGGACGTATTAATGCCGATAAAAGCATAGCTGAAACTCCCAAGGGGGAATTCGTAGCTATTCTAGATGTAGCACAAGATGACAGAGTTCAATATCCTGCCGAAGCCAAGAGCGAGGGGATAGTATCGATTTTTGCAGTACCTCTATATCTTGAAGAGGAGTGTATGGGAGTAATAAGGATATACACTGCAAATCGCCGACGGTTCACAGCCGATGATATTTACTTTGCTCATACAGCGGCGAATATTGGAGCTAAAGCAATTGAAAGTGCGGTGCTTGTTACTGATGACCCAACAGTGGCAAACTATGATAATTTCAGACAACAACTAGTCGAACTGGAATGGGCACGTTGGCCGGGAGCTCATTGCCCATAAACTGCCACGTTCGAAGATTTTTCTTGACGATGGAATGTGACCGATATCATAGACTCATCGCAAATAACTCGGCTAAAGTGATTTAATAGCAAGGTATTTACAAAGAGAATAGCTGTGATAGAATAGTCTCTCACTGGGAGGTTCAATAGATGTTGGCTGTCGCTTGTATAAAACAGGTCCCTGATACCACACAGGTAAAAATAGACCCTGAAACGGGCACCCTGATCCGAGAAGGTGTCCCTTTCATTATAAACCCCTTCGATATCCATGCTCTGGAGGAAAGCCTCCGATTGAAAGACAGATACGGTTTTCGTGTGACCGTGCTTTCAATGGGACCTCCTAATACCGAAGTGACCCTAAGAAAAGCTTTAGCCCTAGGAGTAGACCAAGCCATTCTGTTGAGTGACCGAGCATTTGGTGGAGCTGATACCCTTGCCACCAGCAAAGTACTTGCCGAAGCAGTTCGAAGACTTTCTGAACAAGAAGAAGTAGGGATTGTTATCTGCGGCAAGCAAACCATCGACGGGGATACGGCTCAAGTGGGCCCAGGCATCGCTACTCGCCTTGGATATCAGCAATTGACACTAGTAGATAGTATTGAGGATGTTGATCTGAGTGCTAACAAAATTACTGCGAGAAGGAAACTGGAAGGCAGGCATGAAAGAGTTGAATCGAAACTTCCGGTTCTGATCTCCGTGGTCCGTTCAATCAATCGCCCTCGCTATCCAACAGTGCCGATGCGTTTGATGGCAGTTGACGCGGGTGTCACCTTGTGGGATAACAACGTATTGGGCCTTGATCCCGAAATAATCGGACTGAACGGTTCTGCTACTCAGGTTCGTAAGATTTTCTCTCCCGAGAGAGACAAAGGGGAAATCATAGGCGATGGGCTGAATGAACCGGATAA
>JABHWQ010000081.1 GCA_018657655.1 Chloroflexota bacterium
ACGTTCATAAAGCAACCAATGAGTTAATCGAAGAGGACATACTGATGTGGTTTTCCACCGGAAGCAGCAGCATGGTGACCCTTAAGAGGTTCCACAAAGGATAGTAGTTTTAATAGTAAACCATTCTAATTATGAATGGGACTGTTTGTGAAGCATGGTCCTCTAATTCATAGGGGAACATACACATGACCAGTAGATAGCAGGTGAACAACAGAAGATGAAAGGCTGCGAAACTGCGAGTGCTGGGGTGCTGATTTCAGCACCCCAGGGCCGCTCTGGTAAGACCATTGCGAGTCTGGCACTGTGTGCCGCTCTTGCAATGCGAGGTTTAACGGTTCAGCCATTTAAAAAAGGGCCTGATTATGTAGACCCTTCCTGGCTGACCGAAGCGGCGGGCCGGAGTTGCCGTAACCTCGATCCGTTCCTCATGACCGAAGAGGTGATGCTGGCATCATTCCAGCAAGCCTGCAAGGGATCGGATATAGCCGTAATTGAGGGTGCTATGGGTCTTTTCGATGGCCCCGAGTCATCGGGGTGGGGGAGCACGGCCCATCTGGCACGACTCCTCAAACTTCCGGTGATTTTGGTTGTGGATTGTACCCGAATGACGGGCAGTATCGCAGCTATGGTATCCGGGTATCAGCACTTCCAATCGGATGTTCATATTGCTGGAGTCATCCTCAATAACGTCTCAGGTCCTCGCCATGAGCGCAAATTAAAAACGGCTGTGGAGCAACATTGTCATATCCCCGTGGTTGGAAGTATACCTCGCTCCCCAGATCTCAACATGACCCAGCGGCATCTGGGGCACGTTCCTTTCCCGGAAAACGACGGGGCGGAACCAGTAATAGGGCGCATTTGCTCAGTCATTGAATCTCACCTCGATCTGGATGCAGTTTTAAATATTGCTGGTATCCAAAATCCTGATCGGGCTCAACACGTAAACTGCTCGCCTGATGTGCCTAAAAAGGTAAAAATCGGGATTATCAGGGATAGGGTATTCAACTTCTATTATCCCGAGAATTTGGGAGCGTTGAGTCAGGCGGGTGCCGAATTGGTTTACATCAATTCAATCGAGGACCGTTTACCTAAGATTGACGGACTTCATATTGGTGGTGGCTTCCCCGAGTATTTCCTCGAAGAGCTGGAAGCTAACAACAAGTTGAGAACGGATATTGCCAAAGCAATCGAAGATGGATTGCCGGTATATGCTGAATGTGCTGGTCTTATGTATTTGTGTAAGGCGATTAACTGGCAGGGTCAGCGGCATGAGATGGTTGGGGCGATTCCGGCAGAGATCGAATTATCAAAACGCCCTCAGGGTCACGGTTATGTGGAAGCTGAGTTATCGGGTGAGAATCCACTTTTCCCAGTAGGAATGACACTTAGAGGGCACGAATTTCATCACTCAAAACTGATTGAACCGGATAAGCTGGAGTTTGCCTATAGAGTGAGGCGCGGGCATGGTGCTGGTGAAGGCGTTGACGGGATTGTATACAAGAACGTCTTTGCGGCTTATACCCACCTGCATGCTCTGGGTACACCCCAGTGGGCTGAAGCTTTTGTGGAACTGGTTTTGCGGGAACGTAAAAGCCAGCCCCTGGTTTCATCATTGTTATAAAACAGAAAAATTTAACTGGAGGTAGATAGAATGGCGATCAAGGTGTTAGGTGGAAAGGACATGGACATCGATGAGGATGGTTTCATACAGGAACCAGACAAGTGGGATGAGGCAGTAGCCGAGAGTCTGGCTGAAGAAGAATGTGAGATTCACCCCATGACCGAGGATGCCTGGAAGCTGGTGAACTTCATCCGGCAGTATTATGTTGATTACGAAACTGCTCCGGCAATCCGCATGCTCTGCAAAAAGTGCGATCTCAAACTCAACTACATCTATGAAATGTTCCCTAAAGGACCTGCGGCCGGTGCCTGTAAAGTAGCTGGACTGCCCAAACCTACCGGTTGCGTGTAATCTCTATTTGGCAATCTCAATAGAGAGACTGACACCCATCGATAAACAACTTAGCCCTGGCCGGTGTGCCAGAGCTAAGTTCGTTTTAATATGACATCCAGCACTTCCAACTCGGGATAACTCCTGTATTCTGAAAGGTGGGACATATGGAACATTTCGCTTTGATAATTACGTACTTCGCGTACGTTTTTGTGGTGGCAGCTTATTACTATAAGGTGCAGAAGTACTTCAAAATGCCCCAGAACCTCAGATGGGAGCTGTACCCTGTAATTCATGAAAAGAATCACAAATATGGCGGCTCTTATTTTGAAG
>JABHWQ010000436.1 GCA_018657655.1 Chloroflexota bacterium
GGATATCAGCCCACTCTGAGTACCGAAATGGGTGACCTTGAAGAAAGAATCACCACTACAAAGAAGGGTTCCATCACATCCTTCCAGGCGATTTACGTACCTGCGGATGACTACACTGATCCTGGCATTGTAACCACGTTCGGACACCTTGACGGTGTTATTTCTCTGGAACGTGCCATTGCAGAAAAGGGTATTTACCCGGCTGTTGATCCGCTAACATCCACTTCGCGAATTCTAGACCCGCAGGTTGTTGGTCAGGAACATTACGATACTGCCCGTGGCGTTCAGCGCGTACTGCAGCGTTATAAAGAGCTGCAGGATATCATTGCGATTCTCGGATTGGAAGAACTTTCCGAGGAAGACAGGTCAACTGTATCTCGAGCCCGTAGGATCGAACGATTCCTTTCACAGCCGTTCTTCGTGGCTGAGCAGTTTACCGGACGTGCCGGGAAATATGTATCGACCGCCGATACCGTCAGGAGTTTCAGAGAGATTCTTGAAGGCAAGCATGATGATTTACCAGAACAGGCTTTCTACATGAAGGGCAGCATCGATGAAGTAGTCGAAGCTGCAGCACAGATGAAAGAATAAGGGATTAGAAAATGGCTAAGCTGAATTTAGAAATTGTCACGGCGGAGCGAGTAGTCCATTCGGATGAAGCGGACCTGTTAGTGGTGCCCGGCGTTGATGGTGAAATGGCCATTTTGCCGAGCCATGCGCCTCTGATGACTATGCTTAAGCCCGGAGAACTCATTGTACGCAAGGGCAGTGAGGATACTTCAATCTTCGTCAGCGGTGGTTTCTTTGAGCTAATGAATGATAAGGTAACCATCTTGGCTGATAGCGCTGAGCGTGCCGAGGAGATTGACCTGGCCAGGGCTGAGGAAGCCAAGAAGCGCGCTGAGGAGAAGATGGAATTACGCGCTCAATCAGATATTGATGCTGCCAGGGCTGAGGCTGCTCTTAGGCGTTCGTTGATGCGCTTGCAAGTACTTGAAAAAAGGCGCTCTCGGAGATAGCCTGCAAAACAGATTGTGTTTTGTAAATAAAAAGGGATAGGATCTTACAGGTCCTATCCCTTTTCTAATTGCAAATTCCAACCAGGTTACTCTTTACCGTTTTCTTTTATCTTACCCAAATCTGACCACGCTTTCTGAGTAGATACTTCTTTAGACTTCATCCTATCTATCTGGTTGCTGAGGACAGTATCCATCGATTGCTTGAGTATTTCCAGTTCTGATACAGAAAGATCATCCAGCCTCTCAAGATTATACTGAAGAGTGGCCACAATCTGCTTTGATGGGCGCTTCCGTGGCATCACAAAGTAAGCAGTCATTCCAGCTATGATAGCTCCAAAGAACATAATAGTGCTCAATACTGCCCAAATAGACCCAATCACTTTGCCAGCGGTGGTATACAATAGAGGGTCGCTCGCCCCCATGGTTTGAGCTGAAGATATACACCAGAAGAGCGCATCTCCAAATGAATCGATCGAGTGCTCTCCCACTGCGTCGTTTTCAACGGCGAACAAGACTGAGGCAAAAATAAACAATAGTATTATGAAAGCCAATATGATCGGCACTAAAGGCGTTTGAGTAGCGAGGTCGCCCATAAACCTCACGAATTCAGGAATGCTCGGTACTGAACGCAACGGCTGTTTTTCTCTCCTTTTCCTACGTACAATGACATCTCCGGGCCGCTTCCCCCTGATTTTCTCTGGAGGAGCTTTCTCTTCTTCTGCCATTCAAACACCCACCATTTAGTTTTATTGACGGCGTTTTCCTGCCACTATGATAGCTTCAATATCTGCAATTGCCTGATCTATCGCATTATTATGGCTTACCACAACATAGTCGAACAATGGGATACTTTCCATTTCTTTCTGAGCTGTTTCTAAGCGCAGTTCCAGATCAGTCCCAGATTCCGTTTTGCGCTTAACAAGACGCCGTTGCAGTTCTTCCAGCGAAGGCGGAGCGATGAAGATCGTGATTGCCTCCGGCATGATATTTTTAATTGTAGCCGCTCCCTGGATATCAACTTTAACAATGGCATCTTTACCTTCAGCCATGGCCTCTCTGACAGTCCTTTTGGGTACACCGTAAAGGTTACCATATACATTGGCCCATTCAAGGAATTCGCCATTTTCCATCATTTTCTCAAACGCAGGCTTATTGATAAAATGATAGTCCACTCCATCTATTTCGCCTGGCCGCTTAGGCCTGCTGGTAGCTGTTACTGCGTAGAAATACGAAAGTCCCAACTCCTTCATCCTGACAAGGATAGCGTCTTTCCCAACCCCTGAACAACCGGATATAACAACAAGAACCGTATTCATAGCTACTTGACTATCCACCAATCCGCTCCAAATCTTCCCAGAAACCAGGATAGGATATATTCACGGCCTCTGAGTTGGTGATGGTGGTTTCTCCCTCTGCAACCAGTCCTGCCACCGCCAGTGCCATTGCTAAACGATGATCTCCATGACTATCACACTGGTTTCCTTTCAATCTTGATGTCCCATGAATAATCATACCGTCTGGGAGTTCTTCTATTTTAGCGCCTAACTTCGAGAGCTCGGCAGCTGTTGCGCTGATCCTATCGGATTCTTTCACCCTGAGCTCTCCAGCATCTCTGATAACCGTTGCACCCTCAGCCGCTGAAGCAGCCACTGCAATAACGGGGACTTCATCAATAAGTCTGGGTATCATATCACCTTCGATGGTTACACTTTTCA
>JABHWQ010000079.1 GCA_018657655.1 Chloroflexota bacterium
CGCCGTCAAGCCGAGTGCGGTGCGCACATGATGGATGTGAACGCAGCAGTGCCTGGGCAAGATGAATCGGATAATCTGGTGTGGATGGTCCAAACGGTTCAATCTGTAACAGACTTGCCACTGGTACTGGATAGCTCCGATCCTGAAGCTATTCAGTCGGCCTTGAAGATATACAAAGGCAAGGCACCTATTCTCAGTTCGATAACGGGTGAGATGACGGAAGGGCATGAAAAACTGCTTGCGCTGGCTGTTGAACATAATTGTGGATTGGTGGGGATGTGTATGGACAAATCTGGCATTTCGACCGATCCATTAGTGCGTGTGGCAGTTGCCGAAATGCTGGCCGAGAAGGCAACGTCAGTTGGCCTGAAGCCGGATGCGCTATATATCGACCCTCTGGTTATGGCGGTTGCAGCAGACTATGTTGCCGGTGCCAGCTTTTTAAAAGTATTACGTCTCATTCGCGAACGGTTACCTGAAGTTCATACGTTTTGTGGTGCCAGTAATATCAGCTACGGGATGCCACTGCGAAAATTGCTAAACCGTACCTTTGTCAGCATGCAAGTGGCATTTGGGATGGATGCTTTCCTTGTAGATGTACGCAATCAGGAATTGATGGCAACGCTGATAGCGTCAGCGGCTCTGGTTGGACAAGACGAATGGGGTATGGAGTATCTGCAGGCTTATCGTGCAGGAAAACTGGAAGGAAAATGAGAACCGGTTTAATTGTCTGTGGTGCGCTGGGGTATGAGGTACAGGCCATTGTGCAAAAGCATGGCTGGGATGCCAGGATTATAGGTGTCTCGCCCACAGATCACATGTATCCTTTGCGTATTGCTCCCGATGTGGAAAGGCGTATCTTAAAACTGCGTAGTGATTGTGATCAACTTGCAGTAGTTTTTGGCGAATGTGGATCTCAGGGAACACTCGATCAGATGCTCGAACGGTATGATCTCCATCGTATTGATGCTCAGAACTGCTACGAAATGTATGCCGGGGATACTTACCATCAGTTGCTGGAAGAAGAACTCGGCACCTTTTTCTTGACCGATTTTCTGGTACGAACCTTTCATCGAACTGTCATCAGGGGATTGGGATTGGATCGTTACCCGGAGCTGAAAGACAGCTATTTTCACAATTGCAAACGAATCGTCTACCTGGTCCAAAGTGTGAGCGAAGAGTTGAGCGAACAGGCTCAAGAGATCGCAGATTACATGGAACTGCCACTGCAAATCCACTATACAGGACTTGATGGGCTCGAAGAGCGCATCAGGAACCTCACAAACCGAGAAGAGTATCGCAATGGCCTGCCTTCCTGTAAAACCACCTGTTGTTGGAAAAACAATATCGGCAACGAATTGTCAATGAGGTGTTAGAACGTACATTGAATGGTAGGAGTATAGCTTCCTTAAACAAAAAGCGGCAACGAAATTCTGCCGTGATCCGAACTAGTGTAACCAAAAGGGAACAGTAACATGACAACAAAACATAGTAAATGGGATTTAGAGGTTGATTTCATCGCAGTTGGCTCTGGAATTGGCGGACTAACCGGGGCCATTATGGCGCATGATGAAGGGCTAAAGACCGTCGTTCTGGAGAAAGGCCCGAAGCTCGGCGGAGTGGCTGCCCTTTCCGGCGGCGAGATATGGGTTCCGAACAACCATGTGATGAAGAGCCAGGGAATGCCGGATTCGCGTGAAGAGGCTAAGCAATATCTTGAGTTTCTGGCTGGTGGATTCGCCGATGCCGAATTAGCTGAAATTTATCTAGACGTAGCACCGGAAGCCTGCCAATACCTGGAAGAAAAGGCTGGTGTCCGGTGGAAGACCATCCCGAATTTTACCGACTATTTTTATCCTCATGTTGATGGTGCTCTTCGTGAGGGACGTTACCTGGAGACTGAGATATTTAAAGGCTCCGATCTAGGAGAATGGGAACCACTTTCACGGTTAACTCCTCATATGCCCTGCGGTATCACCGCTGAAGAGATGTTCGAATGGGGTGGAGGGGCCTGCATGCTCAAGTGGGATTTTGCCCTATTGGGCCAGCGCATGGCGGAAGGTTACCGTACTTTCGGACCCGGTATGATGGCCTATTTCATTAAGGCCACTGTACTAGATC
>JABHWQ010000124.1 GCA_018657655.1 Chloroflexota bacterium
AAGGCATACACCCCGCTTTGTGTTCCAGTTCCTTTCCGCAGGAGTGGCAAATAACGGCTCTTCCCTGCATCGGATCCCTCACTCTGTTTAGATTATTGTGAGTTTTGATTAAACAGAAACGACTTCCTTGACCTCCGGTATCCTGTCCTTCAGAGTTTTCTCGATTCCCATCTTCAGTGTCATCGTGGACATGGGGCAACCGCCACAGGCACCGGTGAGCTTGACGCTTACTACTCCATCAACAACACTGATAAGGTCAACTCCTCCTCCATCTGCCTGTAGGGCCGGTCTAATCTCGTCCAGCGCTGCTTCAACTTTCTCTTTCATAATTCCACTCCTGTTTTATTCGATAGGTCTTTCATTGAGCGGTTTAAGCTGTATTCCGGCTTCCACGCCAGGCAGCGGGGCTGCCGGTTCGGTAAGCTGAAAATCTCCTTTGCTGATCCATGCTTTCAGGGTATTAGCTATCTCAACTGCTCTATAATAACTGGATAACGAAGCTGTGGGGACTTCTTTTCCTAAAACCTCGATCTTCCCGCTTTTCAGCTCGGCATAGTTTACTTCGCACAGAACATCCGGTTTACGCTTCGGGAAATCATCGGAATAATCTATTACCGGGGCATATATCTCCTCGTCTCGTATCGCTGTGTATTGAAGTATCTCTTCGGAAAGAATCGGGATTGGAATTCCCAACCCAACAGTCAGCGTAGTTCCATATCCGGACATGCTGGTGCCAACAAGCCACTCCGGTTTCATCTGTTTCAGATCACCTATGACCATCAGCGTTCCGGCGGGACGTTTCGGTACATCGTTATTGCCCCTAATAGTTGATGGATTGTGCTGGGTACCATTCCAGGCCACGTAACCGATGCCGCCTCCCAAGAAAATTCTGGTCCCGATACCAATGGTCTTGTAATGCGGATCATTGAACAAAGGCGAAAGTTGTCCTGAAGTGGAGTAGTTGGCATTACCCAGGTTTCGTTTCAGGACTCCCATATATGTGTAGACAGTTTTTTCAGAAACATTTACAGCCACATTATAGTTTTGATAGGCATTTCTAGGGTTGAAGAGCGTGGCTTCGTTCATATCCTCTAATCTGATTAACGTCTCTACCTTCTTTCTTGGATAGCAATCGGTGCCATATGCAGTGGCTGAGAATCGTATGTCTTTGCCGGCTACTAAATCTTCAATTACATGACCGCCACCGTAGTCGAATGATCCCGGATGGTTTTTATTTCTAGGATCATCATCAGGCATGGCTGTTGCACCCAGATATACATCCACTGCTGCGATCCCGGTGTAAACAGGAACATCATTAAAAGTAGCCTTGCCACCGCCTATCTTCATGCGTGGTGCCGTGTGACCCAAGTTGAAAAATGCCCCGGAAGAACACATCGGTCCAAATGTGCCGGTAGTTACCACGTCAACTTCCTGGGCGGCTTTTTGGACACCCTTCTCCTTGACTATGCCAATAATTTCCTCGGCAGTTACCACCACTGCCTGGCCTTTGCGAATCTTCTCGTTGATCTCGGTTATCGTTTTATTCATGGCACAGTTCCCATTCAATTTTAGTATAGCATTGCCAAGGGATTTGTAAAGTTGGGCAGGTTCGATTGGATAGTGTTATTATCACTATCTCTTGTATGTACTCCGGTTACAAAGTGCCAAGAAACTTTCACGATCAGAGGGAGGCTGAGGAAAACCCGATGAGACGGTGTCTGCTATAATCGCATTTGGCGGCAAGAGGGGATCTACATGTATAGCTTGCATTCCGGAATCCTTTTGCCATAATGGCGGCAATAATCGTGGTGCCGCAAAGGGTATGGTGATCACATTACCATTAAAGCTGGTGAACTCACGCGTTGGGTGGGCTCACTGAGGAAGGGAGCATGGCATTGCAACCAAACAATCAGGCTGTACCCCTTGCACTTATTATGATTATCCTGTATACTTTAGTAAGTGGTTTGATCAAGGTTACCAGTTCCATCGGCAACCCCTTAGAGTTCCCCCAACAAAGGTCTCTTCAAGGCAAGTTTCGTCAAGTTATTGGATGACCGAAGTTAAGTTCACAATTCTTGAGAAAGGAGATCATTCAATGAGTTTCACCGACAGGGAATTGCAGTGTGTTGATTGTGGGGCTACCTTTACCTTTAGTGCTGATGAACAGGAGTTCTTCGCTGGTAAAGGCTTCACTAACGATCCCAAGCGTTGTACGGACTGCCGTGCAGCAAAGAAGCAGGAACGCGGAGGCGGACAAGGGGGCTTTGGCTCCCGTAGGCAAATGTATCCGGCTGTGTGTGCCGCCTGTGGCGTCGACACTGAAGTACCGTTCGAGCCTCGCCAAGACAGACCGGTGTATTGCAGAGAGTGCTATAACGCGAACAGTCGATAGCCTCACCACGGAAGGTCAAGAAAGGGGCCGTGAATTATCACGGCCCCTTTGTTTTTGGTAGTGCCATAACGCCTGAGAAAACGCTGCCTCTATTGTTACTTCAGTTCTGCATCACAGGTTTGGTGTCAAAAGGAAAAAGCGGTTTGACTTGTATATGGAGAACTTAGCCGAGACTTGCTTTAGCAAGCCAACTCACGCTATTGTTGTTGGTGGATATTGCATTCTATTTGATGGTCAAGTCCAGAGCAATTGAATAACCCTATCCGTCATACGATAGTACAAAATAGGGGGGTATCTTTATGGGTAAGTCACGTGAGGTGAAGAAAGAGGTTAAAAAGCAACCGCAAAAATCACTGAAAGAGAAACGACAGGAGAAAAAGACCAGGAAAACAGAGAGTCCCCCGATTAATAATCCCCAGTAAGGCAGTTGGCTCTTTAAAAGGTAGCTGCCGATGAATCTCCACGACTCCACCGGAAAACAGATCGACGATGCAACCGTCAGGCGCTATTTCAATGGCGCTGGAGGTGGCACAGCATCCACTGTCAGTATGATGGCTCATGAGCACAATCTACCGGCCGGTGCGGCCCGATATCGACTGCGCAAAGAGATACGATCTATCAGTGATTGGCTCGACGAGGTATGTACCTCGGGGCGAGTGCTTGACGTTGGCTGTGGTGCGGGAGCCTGGGCTGAGATATTCGCCAAACGCTATAAAGCTGTGATAGGGATCGAGCAAAGCCCCCTGATGGTGAAGGCTGCCAGGGAAAGGGTTGCTTGTCTGCCCAATGTTGAGATATTCGAAGGCGACGGTCGAAATGACCTTCCGGAAGGATCCTTCGACATGATCTTTCTGGGTGGTCTGTGCATGTATCTGAATGACGTCGACGTTGTGGCTCTACTCAACTCTTTGAAGAGTTGCCTTGTCGAAAGAGGTTCGATCATCCTCCGAGAGTCGACTGTGCGGCAGGGGGTATCTTTGGCCAAGGGTGATTATCAGGCAGTTTACAGAAGCGTGAGCCTGTACCATCAGTTGTTCGAGGACGCAGGCCCATTTAGCGTGGAATCCCGGCGTAACTATGCTTACACCAGCATGGTGACTGCAGAGGAGTTGGTTGATCTGCGTCGCAAGTGGCTGCCGTTTCTGCCCAGGGAGTCTACTATGCTTGGCTCCTTGACATGGTGGGCGCTCAGAGGAACCACTCCTCTTAGCTTCTGGGCTTTACCGCGAGTGCTCTCCCGACTCAACATCTCGTGGCCCAGACTACAGAATCACTTCTTCAGGCTGCGCCTTGCAGATTAGGAATCCATGATCTCAATTTACTGAGGGGAACCATGAGCTTTGGGGATTCTGAATGAATAGCTGAAATATACTACCGGACTTAATCGGTCCACAGAATATAGGAGTACACAGCCGTCAGGATCAAGACGTAGGCTGTGATAACGTGATACCAGCGCCCCACCATCTTATGCATCCGTAAGGGCGCGACGTGCATAAACGACAAGACCACTATTGTGATGTAGAGGAGAACTGCAAAGGAATTGTGGCTCAATATTCCTTCCAACAGGAACACAAATGCCACCACGAGAGCTGTGATGTCCAGCGATAGTCCTGCAATGGTACCGTCGTCATCGACGCCGAAGACGTCAAAGTAGGCAAGCCGGACAACACCTGCCATAACTATGATCAGTGCTCCCGGAAAGAACCCTGCGCTGAATTCCCCGTAACTTAACAGGATGATGGCCGGACAGATCGCCAGGCTGACGATATCTACCAGGGAATCCATTTTGGCGCCGATGGATTTTTGAATGTCGCTTCTCCCTGGTATTCGGCGCGCAGCGGGGCCGTCGTACCAGTCAAACAGAACAGCCCAGAGCATTGCGATTACTGCCGCTGGGAAATTCTCCAGAAGCGCGAAGTATATTCCAAGAACACCACAGCTTAATCCCAACAGGGTTATGATGTTGGGAATGTCTTTTACGAAAGACAGGATGGTCGGCCTGTCGCTCATACTATGATTGCCTCCCGGCAATCACACTCAGCAGAGCTTCGACGAGATTGTGATTCTCGGGCTTTGTGCGGCTGGCGATACGAAGATATCGGTCGGATTCCGGAAGCGGCTTCCCGGCGCAGTGTTTAATGTAGATGTTGTGTTCTGTGAACAGCCTACGGGTTACTTCGGGGCCAGATATTGCCCCATCAGGGAGACGGCAGAAGACAAAATTAGCAGCTGGTTTATAGGCTATCATCCCTGGAATCGAAGCCAGGTTCTGGTACAGTTCATCACGATCACTCCGCACCTTCCGGCAGCTTTCCTCAAACTC
>JABHWQ010000078.1 GCA_018657655.1 Chloroflexota bacterium
AACCTGAGAAGAGACGCATACCGTTTGTCTCTTTTCGTATGACATCAATACCGATTCTATGGTTAGTCCATCATGAAGCCGAAACAGTACTTTTGTAGTAGTGCCGTCTTTTGATGTGACTTCGGTTACTGGAGTCAGCGATTGAAAAAGGAATTCTGAATCAAACCGTTCCCGCAGAGCCGGAGGGATATTCTTCATTGCTGAGAATTCGGTGACTGGTTTGCGATAAATCCAATCCAGTATCTGTTTAGCGCGATACGGCTGTTCACCCCAACTGGAGAGAGCATCATTCAAGTCTTTCTGGCTTAGTTCAGTAATGGAAACTTTCGGCATAGTATTTCTCAAAGGTAAAGATTATTGGCAAATTCTAGTCAAATCCTGACTGATAACTGCCGCCTGGAGGTAGAACTTCAAAAGGCTCTCCGTCAAGCTTGGCAGCCAGGCATCCCTTGAGTTCCTCAACAGGAACCCGTATCTGCCGCTGGGAATCGCGATCGCGGATAGTAACTTGATTATCCTCCAGCGAATTGAAATCGACAGTGACGCAGAAGGGAGTCCCGATCTCATCCTGCCGCCGATATCTTTTGCCAATACTCTGGGCATCATCGTATTGCACCATGAAATCCTTGCGCAATTCAGCATACAGTTTGTCTTTTGCCAGCGGAACAAGGGTTTCCTTACGGCTCAAAGGAAGGAGAGCCACTTTTATGGGAGCCAATTTAGGATGGAAGTGCAACACCACTCTAAGATCACCCTTCTCATCCAGTTCTTCTGCGTAGGCATCGGCAAGAAAAGCCAGAGTGCCACGATCGGCACCCGCGGAAGGTTCGATAACATACGGAATGAAATGTTCTTGTGTTTGATCATCGAAATAGGAGAGATTTTGACCACTGTGTTCAGCATGTTGCTTAAGATCGAAATCGGTTCGATTGGCAATCCCCTCAAGTTCCGACCATCCTATGGGGAACAAGTATTCCACATCCGTGCAACCCCGTGCATAATGGGCCAACTCGTCAGGGTCGTGTGGCCGCAAGCGAAGGTTCTCTTTCCTGATCCCCAGTTCAACATACCAGTTGAAGCGATTTTCTACCCAGTGTTCGAACCATTCATCATCGGTACCCGGCCTGACGAAATATTCGATCTCCATCTGCTCGAACTCTCTGGTACGGAAGGTGAAATTCCCTGGTGTAATTTCATTTCGAAACGCCTTGCCAATCTGGGCAATGCCGAAAGGCAGTTTCTTTCGAGTGGTATTCACCACATTCTGGAAGTTGGTAAATATACCCTGTGCCGTCTCTGGACG
The DNA here is from genome assembly GCA_018657655.1 of Chloroflexota bacterium. Lineage (GTDB taxonomy): Bacteria > Chloroflexota > Dehalococcoidia > SZUA-161 > SpSt-899 > JABMQN01. The sequence continues at coordinate 1,304 of JABHWQ010000078.1, forward strand.
CAGAAAAACCTGCGCTGCATTGTCTTCCACCGGCCCCATGAATGTTTTGAACATAAGATTAAACATGCGAGCCTCAGTGAGTTCCCCACTGCACTCGGGACACACGTCGGTTTCGATATGATCAGCCCGAAAACGCTGCTTACAACTTCTGCAATCGACCAGAGGGTCCGCGAAAGTGCTTACGTGTCCACTAGCGTGCCATATATGAGGATGCATCAAAATAGCAGAATCCAGTCCTACCATGTCATCACGCTGTCTCACGACGGACTGCCACCAGGCGGACTTGACATTATTTTTAAGTTCCACGCCCAGCGGTCCATAGTCCCATGTAGACGAAAGTCCTCCGTATATCTCGCTGGATTGGAAGATAAAACCACGCCGCTTGCACAGCGAGACAAGTTTCTCCATCGTGACTGGTTCCGGTATTGCCTTGGCCAATTTCAAATTCCTCCAGTTAACGGGGTACCACATCAAAGATTAACAGTTTGGTCAATTTGTGTCAAAACAGGGGGTTGGTTTTCCCCCTTTATCACTCCTGTTAGAATTGATTTCTCCTCGTAAAGAAGCGGGGATGTTCTCCAATACCTTATCAAGGTTGTGCATCCTTAGAGCCAAACGCTATAATATTAGCGAAAAGCTGATAATAAAAGGAGTTTGTTTTGGCAGATAAAAAAGCGGATTTAGCCGGACCGGGAATCAGTACTTATGAGGAAGTAGAAAAGGCTTTGCCAGATGACTATGAAGCACTTCTTTCTCCTATGGAGAGAATGAAAGCTGTCTATGCTGTAAAAAGCTATATAGAGGAAAATCTATCCAAGGAACTCAATATTCAGATGGTCCAGGTACCTTTGATTGTTGATAAAGACAGCGGATTGAACGATTATCTCGATCGTGACGGATCACGAACACCCGTGGGATTTCCTTGCGGGCTTGGCATTGAACCACGTATGCAGGCCGAAGTTGTCCAAGCTGCCACAAAATGGAAACGCATGGCACTCAAGCAATTCGACTGCAAAGTAGGAGAGGGCATTTGTACCGATATGCGGGCTGTCCGCAAGGACTATTTTTTGGATCATGATCATAGCTCATACGTTGACCAGTGGGATTGGGAGAGGGTCATTACTGCGGAGGATCGCAATCTTGATTTTCTTAAAGATATTGTTAGAAAAATATGGAAGGTGATCTATAACTCAGGGAAGATGGCGCAGGAAATGTTCCCCGCCCTGAAAACAGATAAATACCCCGATTTCCCCGAGGAGATCGTCTTTCTTCACGCCGAGGAAATTCTCAATATGTACCCTGACCTACCGCGAAAAGAACGTGAGACCAGAGTCATACAGGATCATGCCCCGGCAATCTTCATCATTGGCATTGGACAGGTTTTGAAAGACGGATACCCACACGAGTTGCGTGCCGCGGACTACGACGACTGGGTAACCGAAACCATCACCAAGGACGGAGAAAAGTATTACGGTTTGAACGGCGATATTCTGGTATGGAATCCGGTGACAAAACGCCGTCATGAACTGACCTCGATGGGAATACGGGTCACCAAAGAAACGCTGAAGGCACAGTTGAAAATATCCGGGCAGGAGGATTTCCTGAATCTTCCGTATCACAAGGCCCTTATCAATGACGAGATACCGTTGAGCATCGGCGGAGGCATCGGACAGTCCCGCACCTTCATGTACCTGTTGCGCACGGCCCATCTTGGCGAGGTGACCGTCAGCGTGTGGCCACAAGTGCTCAAGGATATCTGTAGAAAGAAAAACATCCATGTTCTGGAGTAGGCACAGGATATATCTTGCCAGCGATTGGGATAGCTGTCATCACGAGTAGTTCCACCGTAAGTGGACGACGTGACGATCTCACAATACGTAGAGATTGCTTCGATTAAGCTCGCAGTGACAGCCGTGAGTATAAGGGGATAGGAATGACTGAACGCACGAAAATTAATGAGCTGTTATCCTTTGATAACGCAGTTGACGAAGTCCTCATCAAGGGATGGGTCAGGACCAAACGTGATTCAAAAGGTTTTTCCTTCATCGAGGTCAACGACGGGTCCTGTTTGAAAAATATTCAGGTAATCGCTGATAGTTCGCTGAATAATTACGAAGATAGTGCCCATCTT
>JABHWQ010000437.1 GCA_018657655.1 Chloroflexota bacterium
ATCGCAACGCAGTTCCTCACCGACACCGAGGTCTCCGTTTTGCTGTTCGACCTGTGGAGCAGGATTTACAAATACCCTCTGGAACACGTTATCGAGGCCCTGGCTCCAACCCTGGAGCTCGACTTCGACCGGCTTCCGGAGGATAAGCAGCGCGAATACAAGCTTGTACAGTCGATGCACATGCACGGTTCGCCCGATGGGCCGTGGTTCTTCATCATTGCCCAGAGCAAGCCCGATGATGACATGTACCGGCTAATTGGTATCACCGATACCGCTATGCTCCGCCCCCAGGTATTTGCCTATCAGCAAGGAGACGTCAGCATTGGACTGGTGGCGTCTGAAAAGCAGGCGATAGACGCCACATTGAGTTCCCTTTCTGCCGAAGACAACCGATTTCGCCCCGTAGCCGATCGGTACTGGAATGCACGCGGCGGCAGTTATACGGACGGGGGAGCATTTACATTCACAGTAAAAAATAACAATGGAACCTGTACTCTATCCGTGACCGACAAGTTTGGACAGACCATCACAGCACCGGCGGGAGAGTACAAAATCAACAGAGATAGCGAAGTCAAAGCCCCTGCCAATGGTCAAGAAATTATCAAGCAAATAGTAGCCGATTTTGACGCAGGGCAGGCAGAGGAATCATTTTCTCGTATAGCGCCACAGATTCGCTCTTGGAACCTGGATCAACTCAGATGGTGCCTTGACGAGATCATCAGAATAGCCTCACAAAGTAATGCAGCAAAAGGTGCGCTAACTTTGCTGACAATGCTCAATGATCGGCGCTACGATTGTGGATCAATGAGACGAAGTTCCGTTCTACAACTGATCCGTGAGAGCATCGATTCTATTCTCAATTCTGTACCACTAATCAATTCCAACGCGTGCGGTCTGGCGGCACGAATCGACTGGGAATCAAGGGACAAGCTGAGAGGGCCACTTGGAAATGAAAAAGCTCTGGTTATAAATGCACGTGATTTCTCCCCCGAAGGTGATGATCGTGACTCTCAACTGGCAGTTAAAGCTTATGGATTGGGTTGGAACCGATTCGTTGTCTACGGCTTAAAAGGCCAACGTTTCCACGGTTGCGGATTCGGGCCGAATACCGGAGGGGTGCGTTTCGATATCTATGGCAGTTCCGGTGATTACCTGGCATCCGGGATAGACGGTATGGAAATCTATGTACACGACAACGCCCAGGACCAACTCGGGCAGATCATAAAGAACGGTCGATTAGTGGTGTATGGTGATGTCGGGCAGACTTTCATGTACGGTGCTAAGGGAGGGGAAGTTTACATAATGGGTAATGGCGCAGGAAGGCCACTAATCAATGCCGTGGGCAGACCTCGCGTAGTGATCAATGGAACATGCCTTGATTTCCTCGCCGAATCGTTCATGGCCGGTGACCCTCATAACGGGGGCGGATTTGTAATACTGAACGGCATCGAGTTCGATGATCAGGGCAACGTCTGTGAACAAGCCGTACCGTATCCCGGTTCGAACCTGTTCTCGTTGGCCTCAGGTGGAGCTATCTTTGTGCGTGATCCTCACGGGCACCTCATGGACGAGCAGTTAAACGGCGGTGAATTCACAGAGCTTTCAGACAAGGATTGGGAGTTGATTCTGCCCTATCTTAAGAAAAACGAAGAGCTTTTCGGCATTTCTATTGAAGGCAGTCTTCTAACGGTCAATGGCAAACTTCGTGAACCCGGTGAAGTCTATCGCAAGGTACGGGCAGTCAGTTTGGCAGTACTCGCCAAATCCGATGCAACGGAGTAGACAGTTGCTTTCACTAGCAGTTGTGTACGGGACGAACCACGATCACCACTGTTTAAAGAGATCGTGGTACAATAAGCCCACCACACCTAAGGATGTAGAGTTTTGCCGAATATTGTCATCGTGTCAGCCCAGCCTGATCGAGTTCAAAACCTGAGTCTCGATTTGGCTCGGCATGGGTTGGATTGCCCCGTAATTTCCTCAAATGAAAAAATACTGCAATATCTCGAAGACGATTCCCCGGATTTGGTATTGATTGACATTGCAAGTGTTGCTGTAGAGTCGAATCGCTGGTTACTATCGAATACAATCAAAGAACATTTCAATTGCTCCGTCATTGGACTTCTAACAAGGAATAGCCTTGACGATATCGAGGTAACCGTTCCAATAGACGATTTTGTTATGGAACCATGGGACTCCGCCGAAGTTGCTTTGCGAATCAGACGGGCACTCTGGCGAACTACCAATATTGAAGGTGATAGCATTATCAAATATGGCGACCTGGTCATTGATCTGGATAAATACGAAGTCTCCGTTTCAGGAAGGCTTATTAACCTGTCTTTTAAAGAGTATGAGTTGCTCAAGGTTCTGGTCACCAATAAAGACCGCGTCCTGACGCGTGAAGCGATATTGGACAAGGTCTGGGGCTATGATTACTTCGGGGGTGATCGAACTGTGGATGTGCATATCCGAAGGTTGCGAAGCAAAATAGAGGATGCGCATCATTCGTTTATTGATACAGTCAGAAATGTAGGATACAAATTTATAGTTTAGTAGCCTCAATCATTTTACCTCCCCATCAAAGTTCATCCTTGTAACACAACCGTAACACCCCTGCAATGTCGTAGAAACATCATTCCGATACCCTTTGAAGTAATACGATCGTAGTTTGAGAAAGGGGATTTGTGAAAATGATAAATGCAGGGGATACAGTATGGATACTTTTGTCATCAGCGATGGTGATGCTAATGACCCCGGGACTGGCGCTTTTCTACGGAGGCATGGTTCGCCAGAAAAACGTTCTTTCCACGCTAATGATGAGCTTTGCTTTACTTGGTGTAATTGGCGTACTCTGGGCACTTTACGGATACAGCTTAAGCTTTGGTGGTGATATTGGCAACGTCGTTGGAAACCTTGATTTTCTGGGATTGATGGGGGTCGGACAAGAACCGTCAGATACCTATGCTTCAACAGTGCCGCACTTAGCTTTCATGGCATTTCAGGGTATGTTTGCAATCATAACGGTAGCCTTATGGACTGGCGGGGTGGTGGAGCGAATGAAGTTTAGTGCC
>JABHWQ010000077.1 GCA_018657655.1 Chloroflexota bacterium
GAACGGCTTGTCAGCTGCGGACCCATACGAGATCGATGTGTGGGGACAGCTCAAGGGGGAGAGTTCTCGCAATGACCTGGAGATATGGATTGAGTGTCGTGAGGGAGGGGGCCAGATAGTACAAGAAGATATTTTCAATTTTGTGAAGATGGCGGTCGATGTATTCGAGGCTGCTCACACGATAAAGCAGGAATTTTGGTTTGATCGACTGATGATGGTATCATCCGTGCCTTTTGAGGATAGCGCACTGAGTTTTGCAGAACAGGAGGGTGTTGTGTGCATCCTATCGGATGGATCGGGATATCAATTGCTGACAGAAGAAAATTGGAGATTGAAGCCGAGCTGGCTAAGAAAGGCTGAAAACGGTGAAAGTTACCCTTGTGAAATGCGTTCCGGGTAGTAACCTGCGCAAATTGTATTATAATTATGTTGTGGTAACATTACGCCCAAGTGCTAGAAAGGGGGCGATGATATGTCGGATGTGTTGTTAGGTGTTCTAATTGGTGGTGCATTTGGTTTCATTGGGGCCTTGATAGGCGCCATGACCAACGTGATTTTGGTCAACAGGAAATCACGGAGTACCCAGGTACGTGAGTTGCGTTTAAGGTTGGTTGGTGATGTGGTTCAAACTGCCGATGTGATGGATTACATTGCCTTGCAGCGGCGGAGGAAGTGGCCCAGATTCTGGAAACGTGGAATCCCGGACCTTACCGATGCCAATTTAGAGGGGATTGATCTTCGGCATCAGGACCTTCGACGTGTAAAGCTTTTTCGTGCTAATCTGCGTGGTGCGGATTTATACCATGCGGATTTAAGAGAAACCGATCTTGAGAAAGCTATCTTGGACAAAGCTGATCTCCGATTTGCCAGGTTGGACGGGGCAAGTCTCTACGAAGCATCGTTAAATGAAGCCTACATGGTAGAATCATATTTGAGAGAAGCAAACCTTATTGGTGTTGACCTGAGTGGAGCTGATTTGTCAGGAACCAGTCTGGTCCGGGCAGATTTGGCAGGCGCAAATCTTAAGGGCGCAGAGTTGAATAATACCGATTTAAGCTGGGCTAATTTGCGGGGAGCTGATCTGAAGGGAACCGATCTGAGAGGAACGGATTTGACCGAGGCCAATCTCAGCGGATCTGACTTGGGTGGAGCCAATATGAATGGCACACATGCAAGACAAGCGAATTTGACTCAAACTGATTTGAGCTGGGCTATGCTGAGACACAGTGATTTAAGTGGGGCCGACTTGAGTGGGGCTGACTTGAAATATGCAGACCTGAACGCAACAGTACTCGTAGGAGCCAACCTGACAAATACGATTATGCCTGATGGCTCCAAGCATGATTAAGTGTGATCCAATAAAACCCATCACAATTCTTTGATATCTACCCCAAGTTGAGACGACCGCAAGCTATAGGCCTCATTATTTGGTAGTTTAGGTTTGAAATCCTTATTCAATCTGCTATTATGAAGACGGAAAAGAAGACGGTAAAAACAAAGGGGGATTTGGAAATGGCAACAAACATTGGGATCAATGGTTTCGGGCGGATCGGACGACAGACCGTACGAGCCATCAAAAAATATCATCCCAATGAGCTCGATATAGTTGCTATCAATACCCCAGCGAATGCGGAGGCCATTGCCCGTCTTCTCAAGTATGACTCTGATTATGGCCATTATACAGGTACAGTTGAGGCAGTTGATGGTGCTCTTATTCTCGATGGGAAACAAGTCAAAGTCACAGCTGGGCGCGAACCCAAAGATATCCCATGGGAAGATTCCGGGGTTGAGATTGTAATAGAATCAGCAGGACCATTCAGAGACCGTACCAAGGCCGTTGGGCATATGGATCGCGGAGCAAAGAAAGTGATTATCACAGCTCCTGTCCGGGCGAATAATGAAGATTTTACCATTGTCTACGGTGTCAACGAAAAGGAGTACGACCCGAAAAACCATCACATTATTTCCAATGCCTCGTGTACTACCAACTGCGTAGCACCGCTGGCAAAAGTGTTACATAAGAAGTTCGGGATTCGAAAAGGATTTATATCTACTATTCATGCCTATACTACGGATCAAAGGCTTCTGGACAATTCTCACAAAGATCCTCGTCGCGGGAGATCCGCAGCTATGAACATTATTCCCACCAGTACCGGGGCAGGTCCCGCAACTGGCAGAGTCCTACCAGAACTAGATGGAAAGCTAATGGGTATAGCCTTCAGGGTGCCGGTTAGCACTGTGTCACTTACTGATTTTGAGGTCAGTCTGGAGCATGAAGCTACCATCGAGGATGTAAACAAAGCTTTGAGAGATGCATCACAGAATTCGATGACGGGTATTCTTGAGTTTTGTGATGAGCCGCTGGTCAGCAGCGATTTTAAAGGAAATCCTGCCAGTGCTATTGTAGATGGCCCCAGCACGATGTCTGTTGGCGGTAATATGGTCAAGATTCTGGCCTGGTACGATAATGAATGGGGATATGCCAGCCGTACTGCTGACGTTGCTGTCTATTTAATCAAGAATGGGTTGTAAGTGTCAGGTCACTTCAACTAGTTCGGTGGGATAGTTGCCCTTGTAAATATTACCCAGGTGGCCGTCTATTGAGATTTTGTCCCCCGATCCAAATGTTATCCCATTGATGGTGCACGTTTTTTCTGATTCATTTACCATCAAATCCTTGCATCCAACTACACAAACCTTCCCTAACCTGGCCGCAGTTACAGCTGCATGTGAAGTCGCCCCACCTTTCCCAGTAAGCAATCCGTCACAGTTGAAGATCATTCCGATGTCATCCGGTACTGTATCCGGTCGGACCAATATACGACTGTAATCCGGGTACCGCAATAAAAAGTGCCTTAAA
>JABHWQ010000332.1 GCA_018657655.1 Chloroflexota bacterium
CAACGGCTGCTCAAGTCTCTCCGAACTATGGACATAGTCATATCCAAAAGTGCCCCGGGCACAGAGAGTAACGTTGTTGGGTGATCCATCCCCTCTGGGCCGCGCTCTCACTACCCGATTACCACTAACCTCGAGATCGATGTTACAGCCACAGCCACAAAAAGAGCAGACAGTAGATACTACCTTGGTCGTCGAACCGCCATAAGTTCTTCCTTTTTCTGCCAGCGCCCCTGTTGGACAAAGCGCAACACAAGTGCCGCAAAAAGTACAATTGGAAAGCTCCAAGGGCAAATCCCCCAACGTAGCCGGATGTGAGGCAAACCCCCTATTCATGAAATCGATGGCCCCTTGAACCACCAGTTCCTGATCCGCCCTGATGCACTTGGCACACATTATGCACTTGCTCAGGTCTCTTTCGATGAAGGGATTGATTTCCTGAATAGTTGCAGGGTGGGGTATTTTCTGCAAGTCAATGAGACCTATCCCAAGATCCGTCGCTATCTGGCGCAACTGGCAACGATTGCCTTTATCGCACACCATACAGGTATCGGGATGACTGGCAAGCATTAGTTTTACGATGGTTCTTCTACTCTCCAGCACCTTTTCAGACTTGGTATTAATAACCATTCCCGAGGCTATTGGAGCCACACATGAAGCCAGCAGTGCTCCATTGCGCTCATCTTCCACCAAACATATTCGGCAAGCCCCATAAGGGTTAAGGTGAGGATCATGGCAAAGCGTGGGGATATGAATACCTGACTCACGCGCCAGATCGAGGATGGTCATTCCCGGATGGCCACTTACTTCAACCCCGTTTAGAGTTATGGTGACAGCCTGCAAATCTGAATCTCCTTTGCCTGAGGTTATGCGGACAAAACGGATTCTATTTCTTGCATCATCCAGAGTAATTAGTGCCTAGAGTACACCAAACCCAAAGAGTTTGTCAACCCAAAATTTAGTAAAGATTTTTACATTTTGTTATCATTCGGCAACGCTTGACTTACCGGATTTTGGTTGTCATAATTGGGCCAATATCATACAGACGTACCCGCAAGCAGTAGATAAGGGAGAAACCTACCAAAATTTTGATTTAACCCATATTGCCGGGAACAGCAATAGAGTCTTCTTTTTCCGTAGGGGGACCGGCGTTTTATGGAAGAACAACCCTTAGACTACTATAAGGCACTCTATCAACTCGCCGTTGAAGTAAACTTTAGTACGTCATCGGAAGACGTACTCGATAATATCGTGCGAAGTACAGCCATGGCTATAAATGCCAAGGGCTGTTCGTTAATGTTACTCACCCCTGATCGGAAGCAGCTTATACACACTGTTGCCTATGGCCTTAGCGATTCCTACATTAAAAAAGGATCACTGAAACTCGATCCCATTCTTCAGGAAGTTCTAAACGGCAATCCTGTGGCCATCAACAATGTTGACATCGATCCCCGTGTTCAGTATCGAGCACAAGCGCTCAAAGAAGGCATCGCCTCAATGATATCCGTACCTGTAATACTCCGGGGAGAAACAACAGGTGTCCTGAGAGTCTACACCGCTAAGTATCGCCAGTTTTCCTTCGACGATATACAATTCCTCAATCTCGCTGCCAGCCTGGGAGCTATTGCACTTAAAAAGGCTCGCGAGTACGAATCTCAGGAAAAATATTATGAGCAGCGTCTCCAGGAGAAAGTCGCTCAACTTGAACAAAGCCGGGAAGATTTGGCAACGGTTGAGGAAGCGAAAAACAAACTTCTGTCATTCATCTCAATGGTTGCTCACGACCTCAAGGCCCCTCTGGCTGCTATCCAAACATATTTTGGTGTTATGCTTGGCGGATATACTGGGGAACTCAGCGAGAAACACCGGGATTTGATTGAGAAAAGTAGCGCAAGGTTAGATGCCTTATTCGAACTTATCAGCGACCTGTTGGACATTTCCAGAATAGAGACCGGACAAATCGTCCATGAAATGGAAGAAGTATCCCTGAAAGAACTAACGGGTATCCTTTTGGAGGATACCCAGAGATTAGCAGAACAAAAAGGACTGTCATTTTCGGCAGACATCTCCCCTGACCTGCCCAAGATAAACGGGTCCGCGCTTCGATTGCAGCAACTATTCACCAATTTGTTGAGCAATGCCCTCAAGTTCACACCGGAAGGAGGTTCAGTTAGCTTGAACCTGACATGCAGAGATTGCGAAATCGTGGGCGAAATCGAAGACAGCGGGGTAGGCATCCCCGAACAAGATCTGCCTCATGTTTTCGAAGATTTTTATCGTGCTACAAACGTAGAAGCCCCGGGAACAGGATTGGGTTTACCTATAGTTAATAGAATACTGGAAGCCCATGGTGGCCAGATAAAGGCGCAAAGCCCCAGCCCGGATAGCGGCAAAGGATGCAAATTCACCTTCATTCTCCCGACGGGATAGCACTCCTGCTACCTTCGCATAAACCCGTACCAACATGTATGATTTAGTTAGAGGCTAGACTTGTCACTTGAACTGTTAGTATAATGTAACCTGTGGAATGACTGGAGGAAGGCGTTGACGCAAGACCAGAAGATACTGATCATCGATGATGATCCTGATATTCGTGAGGCGTTAACTATTATACTTGAATCGCAAGGATATCAAGTTACTACCGCCAAGTACGGGGTAGAAGGTCTCGATAAGGTCAAAGCTGAAAAGCCTCGCATGGTTATTCTGGATTTGATTATGCCCGGAATGGGCGGATTCGCTGTTTACAAGGAACTTAAGAGTTCCAATCATCCAGAGTGGAACGACATTATCATATTGATATTGACATCACTAAGGGAAGAATCCAGCCGTGCCCAATTTGAACAGGAAACCGGCATGAAGATGGCTGTAGACGACTATATTGAAAAACCTATTTCGCCTTCGGTGATACTGGATCGCGTTGGCAATCTTCTCAATAACGGTTCGAAGACCGTATCCAAAATGTAACACAAACCATGTCACTATTGTAAAAGGAGTAAATTGATGGCAGACAAAATGGCAAAGATCCTTCTGGTAGATGATGATCCTGATCTCGTGGCGGCTACTTCAATCGTTCTGAAAACCAAGTACGAAGTAATCACAGCCACAGAAGGAGAAGAGGGAGTAAAGAAGGCGAAGGAAGAAAATCCGGACTTGATTATTTTGGATGTGATCATGCCCGTAAAAGATGGATTCTCTGCCGCCGAGCAGATCAAAAAAGATCCTAAACTCGCCGAGATTCCAATCATTATGCTCACCAGTTACGCCGAACGCAAAAGCGAAACCAACATCCCCGTATCCAAAGGTATGACGCTTGAAGCCGAAGACTACATCGAAAAGCCGGTAAAACCAGATGAACTGCTCAAACGCGTTGAGGCACTACTGGGCTAACCTCTGCTTGTCACAATCATCGTTTGGCAGTTCACAGAACACACTTTTGGAAAGATAAACATCAATCATAGGGGCAGGATTGAGACCTGCCCCTATAGTTTGCATAGCATCGCTGGAGTCAGGATTTGACCGAAATTCCGATGGAACTCACTGAGGAAGAGCGAGAAAAGATAAGTCAATTCCTCAATCATATTGATTCTGCATTCTCCAGGGAAAGATCCGCACTAATCCCCATATTGCAGGAAGCCCAAAACCGGATAGGATATCTCCCAAGTGAAGTCATGCTGAGAATCGCAGAATTCCTGGGCATACCGGGGATGGACGTCTACAGCGTGGTGACTTTCTACAATCAATTCCGGCTCAATCCCCCAGGCAAACACTCAATCCGCGTATGCATGGGAACGGCCTGTCATGTGGGCGGGGGCACTGTTATCCTTGATTCATGGAGAAGACGCCTGGGAATCGATAAACGACAGACTACGCCGGACCGAGAATTCGATCTCGATACCGTCGCGTGTGTGGGCTGCTGCGCGATGGCCCCTGTTACAGTAATAGACAATGAGGTGAACGGCAAGATCAGTCCCACTCGCGTTGATGGCATACTGCTTGCCTACGAGATGAAGAAAAAGAAGGAGGCTCAGGAGAACCAATGAGCCCGGATATCGCCTCCAACTTCGCACAGATAAAAGACCGCGCTCAATCGCGATGGCATGATGTCTTTGAAGGAGACATCCCTATCATCATGGTGGGAACAGCTACCTGCGGAAGAGCTGCGGGAGCCATTGAAGTATTAAATGCTATCAAAGAACAACTCGGGGAAGAGCATCAGAATATACCCGTACTGGAAGTCGGGTGTATGGGCCACTGCTATGCCGAACCTCTGGTAACCATAGTCAAGCCGGGGGGAGAATATCCTCCAATATTATACGGATACGTGACCCCGGAGATCGCCC
>JABHWQ010000184.1 GCA_018657655.1 Chloroflexota bacterium
GCATAACAAACTTATCAGTATCCGCCCTTTTTCTTTCGGTTGCTACGATGATATCGCGCAATTTCACGCCACTGGGACAGGAATTCTCACACTTAGCACAGAAATAACACCCCTTCTCGACTTCCGAAAAACCTTCCCAATTCCCCTTTTCGAGCTGCTCAACAGCCCTCGATATCGGTAGCGTATTAGGACACGAGCTGAAACAAAGGTCACAATCGCCCTGGCATTTCGTTGCTTCGGCAATTGCTTCGTCATCGGACAGAATATAGGATCCTTTTCGCTTTGCTTTTTGAGCAATTTTTACAGCTACCTCACCAGCCTTCGAGACATCTCTTAACCAGACTGCACTTTCTCCGCCAATAAGAGCATCGACGATTTCATCAACCGGTTGAGCTGTTCTGTCCTCAAGATCTCCCAGCGATTGAGAGCTTACCCAAACAAGTTTTGCATCCACGCGTTTGACTTCGCCGATAAGGTCCAATGCCATACATCCGGTGGTCGCCAGTACTACATCAAACACCCCGTTGCGAATAGCCTTCTCAGCCTTGGCCATAGGAGCGATGACCCTCACTCGACTGTAGAATCTGGCCGTATCGTCACCCGCAGCCCCGATACTACAAATCTCAATTTGGTCTGTTAGTTCATTTTCCTTCATGTAATTGATGGCATTCCAGGCCGGTAAGAAATTATCCCCCAGGAGTGCAATAGTCGGCTTCTCTGCTTCGATGGAGGCCCAACCACCATCAGTGGTCGCGGGCGGCCAGTTGTCCAACTCGATCAACGGTTGATCTGCAGCTGTAATGAAGTCATAGCACGATACTTTCACCATCTCAGATACCGCCTGCGCCGCCATCAAAACAGAACCAGCGTGCATCGCCATACCTTCAAATGCCGCTGCGCTGCCTGTGCCTGCCTGACTCGCCCATAACAATTTGACCATCTGGGTCTCACAATATGACTGAACCTTGTTCAAGTCACCGAGTGTTTTTACATGAATGCCGGTCAGAATACCAATTGGAGGGACTTCATCAGATATGGTCATTACTTTGCCAAAACTAACTTCCTTTCCTTCATCCCATACCTTGATTGCTTCATCCAGTATCTCATGGGCAACTTCCATCTGACTGGCGCAACCGCGACATGCTTTTCGCAAACTCATACGACCCTGCCATGATTCCAACGACAGGCCGCATCGGCCAGTGCTTTCACTCAAATTACATGGTCCCAGTTCACAATCCGAACACCCGTCTTCACTATAAGTGTACAATCGAGGGTAACGATACAGCAGAGCAGAGTCCCAGTCCGCTATATCCGCTGCATCCGGAAACATGTGCAACCACGCTCCAAACTGACGATACCGAGACTCAATGAAATCCTCCTCAAGCACTTCTGATACAATATCTTCAATACCCCGCGGATCACGCACTACCTCATTGAGATTAACTTCAATAGGCCCAATGTGGGCGATGTTCTTATCTTCCATTATTCGCCTCCTTCAGCTACACAAACTGAAGACTCAATTCAACCTAACCCAAGAATTCCGCTTCTTTCATACACGTAGGGCAGACTTTGTACTTCTTCACGCCTGCTTTCAGTGGACTGGTCAATTCTCCTCCGATTCGCTGTGTGGGAGACATCGATTCAATCCTGACTTCTTTGACACACTCTTCACACAGGGGAATATCACATTCGTGACAGGTTACTTGAGCTTCGTTTTTCTTGCATACTCCACATGTTGCCATGGTTATCCTCCCGTTTTCGATTTAGTCCGGCCAATTCTCACCGGGTGCGGGCAGGTCCAATGGTTGAGGTTCGCAGTCCTTCCAGTATTTTTCAACAATTGGATGCTTCTTATCCAGAAGGAATTTTTTTAGATCTTCAGGGTCTACGGCATCCTCTTCTGTGGCGATTCTGTCATATACTTCTTCCGGAATGGCCTCGGCAGCATCAAGCTTCATTTGAGCCGGCATCCAGACAATCCTGTCCCAACCCCCGTCTCCCTTCAAAAAAGTGGTAGCACCTAAACCCCGAACAGATATACCCTTGAATCCATGATTTTGCGCACCACCGGAAATCATACCCGCTAATCTTGAGAATTTAACCCCCAACGGGGTCTCGCCCATGTAACGCCTGTTGGCTAGGCCAATACCATCGACCTCAGGAATATAGAACGTAGCTGCTTCAAAGCAGCCACAATTCGTAGTGGGATATCGTATGCTACTGTAAATATTCGCGTGTCTGACCACTCGGTTAGTTTTATCCTCAATGCTCTGATCCACACCCGTATAAGTACCCATTTCGGGATCCAGACATTCCCCCTTTGGCATCTCAAAGACGAAGCCTCCAGGATCAAGCTCCACCGTGACTTTGGCTGTATTATAGGTAATGATCCCGCAATATGGAACTGAGCTAGGTATGAGAACGCATACATGGTTTGGTGCCAGTGATTTACAGATCGTGCACCCATAGAATCTGTCCACATCCTCATCATCATAGAATTCGACTTCACGCAACACTTCAAGCTTGTGTTTAGCCCATTGGAAATACGGTTCAGCCATCTCAATTCCACCAACTTCAGGTGTCCCAACTACCCACAAGAATGAAATTTTATCAACTTCCGGTACTAGTGTCTTGATCGTGGCATAAAGGGCCTGACTTAACTTTGCAAACGTCAATCTGCCAACCATACCCTTGCTGATCCGCACCCACAAACCATCTGCAGTACCGAACCACATCCAACCTTCAATCGCCTGCATGGTTGTACCCATCTGCCGTTCGATATATTCTCTATGACCAGGGGTTAGCGTCGAGCTATACACCTGGATTACCACCCCACCCGGAACTGAAGTACCTGGTTCCACTTCATCAATATCGGGTCCAATAAGAGTTACCGTTCCGTCCTCAATCTCATCAGGATCTTCTTCAACTAAGAAAAGGCTGAACATTCTGTAGTCCCATTTCGGCCCTCCTAGCTCAAGCTGCATATCAGCTTTTTTCACTTCGCTCAGCCATCTTAATCCAATCCCGACGTCATCCAGCCCTTCCCAGAGATCTTCCTCCCCAGTCGGTATCTTAAAGGTCCGTCCTACCGGAAGTTTCAGAGCCGCTATTTCGTCCTTTGTACTCATTGCCCCTCCTGTTCTACAGATGATGACTTTAGGTAATTATATACCCTCAACCACAACTGACATCTAACTTAGGCTTATACACATCAAGGCCAGAATATGCCAGAATCCCCTTTGTAACTCCTGAGATTTTACCACCTTTACGCCTTAGCGTACATCTATATTAACATATTATTTGTTATATGGTCAATATGCTTGACAAATTATTTGGTATATGATAAAAGTTTTAACACATTGTATTTTATCAACAAGGATGATATACTCCCATCATCTAAACAAATGTCATTTATCATGAAGATGAATCACGAGAAAACAGTAGAGGTCAACCTGTTTTCCTCTACACCTGAATCAACCTATGTGCCTAATATCCAAGATATCAAGGTTAAGTAAAACTGATTAAGGAGGTTCCGTAATATGGACAACGGGACGCAGTATGTTGTAGGAGTTGATACTGGTGGAAGTTTCACTGATGTCCTCGTCATTGACAGGAATGGAAATACCACTATCGGAAAGGCAGAGACAACCCCAGGGGATCTGGGGACAGGGGTACTGAATGCAGTAACGAATGCAGCTGAAAAGCTTAGCCTTTCTCTGGAAGGTCTATTAGAACAATCATCTGCACTTGTTCAGGGAACAACAATCGGCACCAACATCCTGATCAATCGAAACGGCGTGATGACAGGTATGATCACCACCAAAGGATTCGA
>JABHWQ010000187.1 GCA_018657655.1 Chloroflexota bacterium
CCCCGCCAATACAGGCGAAGGCAATCGGGGCACTGCATATATTGATCTTGAGTTTTGAAGACATAGGGAGGGGCCAGATCACGCACCTCCGCTTTTTCCCGCGGTATTAAAACTGTATTACACACCATACATAGTGAGAAGGGATCAAATTTAGGGCCCAAGTCCAAAGCATGTACAACCTGTTTGAGCTGTTCTCTCACCTCATCTGACGCGATTAGAATAGCCTGTACCTTGCCGGTCGCCACTATTCTCCTGCGCAAAATGCCCGTATCTTTGGTTAAAAGAATTCTCTCCTCTTTTAACGCCACTCGCACAAGTTCATCGTCATCCATACCATTGATGAAAAGAGTATCATACCCCATCATTCGGAGCCTTCTCGCCAACCTGCCGACATTGACATCGACAATGAATCTGGTTTTCATGGCTTCAATAATAACACGAAACAATAAGTACTTTCATTTTTGGCGTTATCTGGTATAATGCATCTGCCATGTCAGAATTTGAGATAATCGATCACACTGCAGATGTGGGAATCATCGCTCGCGGCGAGAGTGTCGAAGAGGTGTTCATCAATGCCGCACGCGGCATGTTCAGTTTGATTATTGACCTGGACACGGTAGTCGAATCAACCAGCCAGGAAATCACCGTTGATGCACCGGATCAGGAAGAACTGTTGATAACATGGCTCAATGAACTGCTTTACCTCTTTGATGCGGAGAACCTTATCTTCAGTCGATTTGAGATTACCTACCTAGGTCAAGAACACCTCAAAGGCATCGTCTACGGTGAAGAGGTCGATCCGGATCGTCATAACTTGAAGTCAGACGTAAAAGCGGCTACTTACCACATGATTAGACTCCAAAAACAAGACGGATTCAGTGCGCATATAATCCTCGACATCTGAAAGGAAACCCCTCAATGCCCTCATACTGGAGAGACTTTCTCGAACAAATTGATGACTATCGTTGGATGATCAACACGGATTACAAGCAGGGAATGCGTGTTCCCGGTCTTCTGTATGCCGATGCAAATATGTTAGACCAGATAGGCGAAGAGCATTCACCGGAACAGGTAGCCAATGTGGCTTTCCTTCCCGGGATAGTGGGCAAGTCCATGGCTATGCCGGACATCCACTGGGGTTACGGATTCCCAATCGGAGGTGTTGCTGCCACCAGAGTCACTGATGGTGTAGTATCGCCAGGCGGAGTTGGATTCGATATAAACTGCGGAGTTCGCCTCTTGGTCACCAACCTGACAGAAAAAGATGTCAAACCCAGAATCGAAGGTATTATCTATCAGCTTTTCGTTAACATTCCTTCCGGAGTAGGATCCAAAGGTCGAATTACCCTCAAAGGCAATCAGATAAACAAAGTCCTCAGAAACGGTGCCAGATGGGCAGTTGAGGAGGGATACGGAGAGAAGGAAGATCTCGAGTTTGCCGAGGAAAACGGCTGTCTCAAGCAAGCAGATCCCGATCAAGTTAGTGAAAAAGCTAAGAAACGCGGGGTGCCTCAACTTGGCACCCTCGGATCGGGGAATCATTTTCTGGAAATTCAGGTGGTGGATGAAATCTACGATCATTTGGCCGCAAAGGCTTTCGGTATTGAGCAAACGGGGCAGGTACTCCTCCTGATTCATACCGGCTCACGGGGGCTCGGATACCAGGTTTGCGATGATTATCTTAAAACGATGGGGAAAGCGGTAAGAGACTATGGTATTGAGATACCCGATCGTCAACTTGCATGTGCGCCGGTGAAATCACCGGAAGGGCAGGCATACCTCGCAGCCATGAATTGTGCCGCCAACTACGCGTGGGCCAATCGCCAGTGCATCACTCATTGGACCAGGCAAACATTTTCAAACGTTTTCGGGCAAAGCGCTCGCGAATTGGGATTACGTCTTGTCTACGATGTAGCCCACAATATCGCTAAGATCGAAGATCACGAACTTGATGGAAAAAAAGTGTCTCTTTGCGTACACCGTAAAGGGGCTACCAGAGCATTTCCTGCGGGCCATCCTGAAATACCCGCCGCATACCAAAACATCGGGCAGCCGGTCCTCGTTCCCGGTGATATGGGCCGCTATTCCTATTTAGCAGTTGGAACCGAAAAAGCCATGGAGGAAACTTTCGGTTCGACCTGCCATGGGGCCGGGAGAGTGCTAAGCAGGTCTGCAGCCAAGCGGGAACTGTCAGCCGCAGACATAGCAGATGAACTGTATCGAAAAGGGGTCACCTTCAAGGTAGCCAGCAAATCGTCTCTGGTGGAGGAAGCATCACAAGCCTACAAGGATGTGGCAGAAGTAATCAATGTAGCCGAAAGAGCCGGGATATCTCGCAAAGTGCTGAAAGCGAGACCAATTGGGGTAATAAAGGGTTAACCTCTTACCCCGTAATGTGAGATGGCCTCATGCCTTGAGACAGGAACATCCTCACTTTGACCGTTTTTACCGGAGTCAGCCATGATATCCGGATACAGATAATTGTTACAAGTTTCGAACTTAGAATACCATGGTTTGCCGTAGGTGTTAGCCAGGTCTGAAAGTTGCCTCATCCTGTCAATCGCTGTACTCTCCAAAAACTTGAATCTCGCCCGAGATAGCATATTAGCCGCCTCTTGCCAAAGGGCACGCCCCGCCAGAAAACCTGAAGCACCGGCTTTGCAGGCAATTTCTAGCTGCCGGAGAAAGATTTCGAAACTGACGCCCCCACTCAGCAGTACCCACGGAACCGAAGAAGCAGCGTTTAACTGCTGGCAAACATCGAGCAACCGTTTCTCATCCCACTCAAAGGTGATATCGGCAGGAAACTCAATTTTGAGCACGTCCACTGGAAGCCTTGAAAGCTGATGAACCGTATCTATTGCCAGATCTGGCTTCTTTCGGGAATATTCCCAATGATCCCTTTCCAACTCTCTTACAATGTAGTTCTTCGGGCCAAGGAAAAGGGCGAGATCGGCTTTTTTGCAATCATAAGCCGATCTAGTTACCGCGTTCAATTGATCCGATGCAATATTGGGTAGGTCGGGCCGATAGTACAAAGGGAATTTGACTCCAGCCGCGCCAATGTTCTTCACTTTGGCAACATCCCAATCGGTTAACTCTTCAGCAGATTGCCCATCGCTTCCATAGGCATCGTGATCAGACGTCTCCAAGCTTATCATAAGCCCGGTTTCACCAGGGATAACATTAGCGGCAATAGCCTGGCTGGCACCGTAGATTGGATCTAGCAGCACACCACTGGAATGTGGAGCCAGTGTTTCACATATATCCAGTTTAAAATTCACTATTGACTCATAAGTGATAGATGACGTATTCCCGTTGCCCATCATCTTACGCAAACTTCTCCGATGGTCAAACGAACAAATGGTGAAAATACCATTGGAATTTGACAGTTGTTGTAGCCCTCTGGTTTTGCCGATGGTCAGCTCTCTCATCTCTGTGGTCCTCGCTTGAATCAAATAATGAACTCCTCAACCTATAACGCTAACACTCTCATCGATTCCAGAGAAAGGTTATCCAGGGTTTTCTTTTGCTCGGATGCCTCACGCAGTGGGGTAAACACTATTTGCCCCCCTTTTTCACCTGCTGCATGCCCGCTTTTTCCATTAAACAAACCTTCAACTGCCGCAGTGCTCAGCCGACTTCCCAATACCCGGTCTCTGGCAGATGGAGTTCCGCCTCTTTGTAGATGCCCTAATACACAAACTCGGCAATCAAGGTTGAGCCGGTATTGTACATATTGGGCAATTTGGATAGTATGCCCAGTCTCGTTGCCTTCGGCAATCACCACGATACTGCTTCTCTTGCCCCTATCGAAGCTTTTTTTCAGCGTCATTGCCAGGCTTTCCGGGTCGATCTTTAATTCGGGGATGAGTATTTCTTCGGCACCACCGGCAATTCCCACTTCAAGCGCGATGAATCCTGATTTTCGACCCATCACTTCTATAAAGAAGACTCGTGCAAAGGCATCAGCCGTATCGCGAATGCGATCGATAGCTTCCAGCGCAGTATTGACCGCGGTATCAAATCCGACTGTATAGTCGGTACCATAAATATCGTTATCAATAGTTCCGGGAATCCCAACAACCCTCAGACGGCTTTCCTTGGCGATGGCTGCCGCTCCTTGATAGGAACCATTTCCACCAATTACCGCAATACCTTCGATGCCTTCTTCTTCCAGAATTAGGATCGCTTTTTCGCGGCCTTCGGGTGTCATGAAGTCGTCACAGCGCGAACTCTCGAGAATCGTGCCGCCCCTCTGAATAGTGTTGGCTACGGCTCGGCTATCTAATTCGACAAAGTTCTTTGTGAAGATGCCTGAATAGCCACGCTTTATACCGACTACCTTGGCGCCTCGATCCATAGCTCCACGTGTCACCGCCCGGATGCAGGCATTCATTCCCGGCGCATCCCCACCACTGGTAAGGACAGCAACCTTGGAAAGCTTCGCCCGTTTTTTCCCTCCGGAATTTACGGCTTTACTATTCATTCCCATTTCACATACCCCCGGTCTTTGTTTTAAACATAAACGCAGACCAGACCGCTCCCCCAGTCTACAGAGGTAGAATATCGTTTTGCCCCATAGCCCTCAATGATGAAGACATACAAGTTCCCATAGGGGTAACACGCAAAATGAATACGAGGAAACTCACAAGTAGAATGCGGACCTGGCTCAGTTCAGCAGTGAATATTCAGGTGCAGGGGTATCCTATTCGATTTCAGAGAAACTGTCCCTAAATTTCCCTAACCACAAATTAAGTTCGTTGAAAAAGAGTAAATGAGCGTCATCAATGGAAACGTTGCTAATGTACTGTGCCTCCGAGGGATGATAGAGTTGTTCTTTCCCAGTTGGTTCAACCGGTAGTACCATATCGCTTATCCCATCCCACTCAATGTTCACCGGCAATCCCAATTTTTCCAGGGGCAAATCAACTGTGGCGTCAACAAGGACCAGTTTTCCTTCGATCTCTGCTTTGCAGGCAAGGTGGTGATCATCCGGCAAAGTATCTACTCGGGCTCTGAGCGATGGAGGAAACTCTATTTCAACATTGGCCCACTTAAAAGGATAGACTGCCAACACAACCGTGATCCCGAGTTTTTCGTACATAGAAGCCAGCAGGAGATGTTTGGGAGTGCAAGATCCTTTGCCGATGCTTAATATTTCCGTATAGTTATCAGCGCTTATAAGCCTGGGGATTATTGCATAGGGGATATCTCTGATCTTTTCGAAAACGGCTATCCTTGCCGCTTGGGGGCTTTTGCCTTCGGTCCAATCTCTGAATTTCCGATCAATAATGTCCGGCACAAAGACACTCCACTCTTCAGGATATCAGTTCGTTCAAACCGGTGTACTCATCTGAATATCGATACAGTGGACAATCCAGTTCACCGATGACCACTTCCGCCGTCGAAAACACCTTTGCCTCAACCAGATGTCCGCCCCAGCAGGATTGCTGGCTTGAAAGCTGAATGTGAATATGCACAATGAGGTCTTCGTCTTTGAGCGCAACGGAACCCTGAGCACACACGATCTCCAGAGGCCCGGCATAAGTTTCGGTTTCATATTTGCCCGGTAATGCTTTGAGGAAATTTAGTTTGGCGCTATCAACCGAACCGATCAGCCCGATGACTACACCAGAGTGAATTCTATTTTCCTGGCAATAGCGAGTAATCTCGTTCAGTATTTCTTGGCGGGGTTTTACTCTGAAGACATGAATTTTCGTAAACACAGCTAGCCGCCCTTTTCGAGGTTTTTCTTCGCCTCTTCCCAGAGAGCATCCAGATCATCGATGGGGAGTCCGTTCATACATATACCACGGTTCTCGCTGGTTTCCTCCATATATGCAAATCGCTCGTAGAAACGTTCGTTGGCCTGCCGTAAAGCACTTTCGAGATCGATCTCCATCCAGCGTGCCGCATTAGCCAACGCCATCACAAGATCACCGAACTCATGCACGCGTTCCTGATGGGTTTCGGCTTGCCTGATTTCTTCAAGTTCCTCACTAACTTTATCCAATACACCATCGATATTATTCCAATCGAACCCGATGCGGGAAGCGCGTTGCTGCATGATCTGACTATAGGCCAGGGCGGGAATGCCTTTGGGGATGCCATCGAGAAGCGATTTTTCAACTTTTCCTTCCGAACGTTTTATCTCTTCCCAGTTCAAACGCACTTCATTCTCGTCGGCAACCTCCACATCCCCGAAAACGTGAGGATGGCGGCGGATAAGTTTTTCATTGATATGCCGTAAAATATCCGACATCTCAAACTCGCCCGATTCCTCGGCAATCTGGGCATGGAGGCCAATTTGAAGCAGAAGGTCCCCTAACTCTTCGCACAGTTTCTCAGTATCACCATCATCCAGCGTTTGGAGAGTCTCGTAGGCTTCTTCGATCAGGTACGGTTTAAGGGATTCGTGGGTCTGTTTGCGATCCCAGGGACAACCATCAGGGGAGCGTAACTTGGCAATGATACGGCAAAAGGCATCGAAGGTGCCGAGGTTTTCTTCCATCACATGTAAATTATAACAAACCGGTAGAAGATTTGCCGAAGCTAACGATAGATATGAATCGGATGACTAAGATATCGTTAGCTTGCCCTTGGACACGGTGCAGATGATCACCACTAATCCATCACCAATGTATTGTTCATTGTGTTTGCTTTCCGTCAGGCAATGGTGCGACATCGAACCCGTGAAATGCACTCTGTTTTTCGTTTCTATTTGTTTAAAATAGCTACTTGACAGCATCATACCCAAATGGTAGAATCGTTTGCTTGTCATTATGACGGGGGCTATATAGTCTCCGTAAAACAAACAAATATCGGGAAAGCACAGAAAAGGCAAACCCGCCGAAAGGCGGTGACGCAAAGCCACGGGTCTACAGCGGAAACGCCATGATCGCCAGGCTACCTAGTGCAGCGATCGTGCCGTGACGTCTTTGGGCTTTGCTCAAAGGCGTTTTTGTTTGTGGCAGTCTTCTGACCTCCGGGGCGGTCAATTCACCCGGCATCCTGGAAGGAAGGCGCGTGGGGATCATTTTACACAGCGGAAGCCATATCCAATCACTTCAAACAAGAGGGAGGGGCCATGGCAGTAAGGGAAAGAGGCAGACTCCAGTTGCTCAACCGGGTGGTCCAGAACGGCCGGCGCATCACTCAGCTTAGAGCCACCGAAACCCGGCTTAAACGCACAGACAAGTCAGAGCAGCTATTATCAAATGCCATAGAGCAGAGCAGCGAAGGTGTAGCCATTATAGACCTTGATGGAAACCTGCTTTCTCTAAACACTGCTTTTGCGGCTATGCACGGATATTCGCGGGAGGAAGCCCTGGGCCGGCACCTGTCCATCTTCCACACGGTGGAACAACTGCCGTCGGTCGCCCTGGCCAACGAGCAACTTCAAGCAACCGG
>JABHWQ010000463.1 GCA_018657655.1 Chloroflexota bacterium
CGGTGGTAGGTGAGCGGTCCACGTGCCTCCGGCACCATGTGGGAGCAGTAGCGGTACGAGACAAACATATTCTATCCACCGGTTATAACGGCGCTGCCGCAGGAATCAGGGATTGCCTCGAATTAGGATGCTTAAGAAACGAAAACAATATACCTTCAGGAACTCGCCACGAAATATGTCGGGCCATTCATGCCGAGCAAAATGTTATCATCCAGGCCTCGCTACATGGCATCAGTTTAGAGGGTGCTACTATTTACTGTACCCATACCCCGTGTATCCTTTGTGCTAAAATGCTGACCAATGCCAGGATCAAACGATTCGTCAGCTTTGGCAAGTATGCCGATAACTCCTTTTTGGAGCTTTTCGCTGAAGCGAAAATAACCGTGGATATGATGGATAAACCTTCAGACGAGGTCACTCATCTGGAATGATATTAAGGATCACCGAACGATCGCCAATACTCCAAACCGTTCGAGTTCATACGAGGAACCAAATTGGCCGAAGCCCCCCAAAACAACGACAAAAGCAAATATCTGCGTGAAGAATACGTCGCGCGTATCAACCGAGTGATCGACTACATCGAGTTGAATATTGAAAAAGATCTCACCCTTGAGACCCTGGCGGATGTTGCTTGTTTTTCCCGATTTCATTTCCACAGAATATTCGGAGCGATTGTCGGAGAGACGTTGAATCAGTTTATCCAGCGAATCCGAGTGGAAAAGGCAGCATCCAAACTAATGCACAATCCCAAAAAGTCCATCACTCAAATTGCCCTCGAATGCGGGTTCTCAAGCTCGGCAACGTTTGCACGGGCATTCAAAGATGCTTTTGGAATTAGCGCCAGTGAGTGGCGTTCGGGTGGATATCTGCAAGATCGCAAGATACGCAAAACGGAAAGCAAACTAGATCAAGCGCCCCGCAAGATCGAAAAAGAATTCGACATTTCCTCCAAGTATATTCAGAGTGAAACCATCACTAAAATATGGAGGATAGGAATGAAAAACAAATCTCAAATCCAGGCAAATGTTGAAGTTAAAGACATGCCGGAATTATCAGTGGCATATGTCCGGCATATTGGGCCGTATAAGGGTGACGCCGAACTATTCGGGAGACTTTTTGAGAAATTGATGACGTGGGCAGGCCCCAGAGGTCTTCTTAATTCTCCGGATGTACAGGTTCTCTCTGTTTATTACGATGATCCGGATATTACGGACGACGATAAACTCAGGGTAGATGCCTGTGTCACAGTTCCTGAAGATACGAATGTAGATGGCGATATCGGAAAAATGATCGTGCCCGGCGGGAAGTATGCGGTAGCTCACTTTGAGTTGGCGGTAGATGAATTCGAGGATGCATGGAACGCGATATTTGGGGGCTGGCTACCCGGAAGTGGCTATCAACCTGCTGATGGCCCCAGTTATGAACTTTGCCTAAATAGTCCAGAGGAACACCCGGAGAGCAAACACATAGTTGATATTTGTATTCCGGTTAAGCCCCTGTAAAGTATGTCAGCCTCGGGGAACGTCACTGATATCCGGGTGTGATGTGTACCGGCAATCTAGTACGGTTCCATTGAAAATAGCCTAATCACTCCCAATCGCACGGAGGTTCTCGAAGTGCGATCGGGATGAACACCTCTCGTAACCGGGAACACCTCTCGTAACCGGGCATCGTTACGTACAAATGCAATATGCTATACTGAGAGATACCCAAGGCTCCTCTTCCATTTTATGATGTCAGTACACGAAAACTGATCATACCCAAAGAAATGAGCAGTAAAACTGAAACCGTAATTGCAGTGATCAACCTATTCAAGGCCTACTCAGATATTAAGGCCGTCGATGGAATCAGCATCGATGTTAAGATGGGTGAAGTCTTCGGGATGCTAGGCCCGAACGGTGCGGGGAAAACAACCACCGTAGAGATCATCGAAGGACAACGTGCCCCTGATAGCGGCAGTGTAACCGTACTCGGCATGGATGCCTTAAAAGACGTCCGTGCAGTGAAAGAACATATCGGAGTCCAACCTCAAAGTCCGGCGCTTTTCCCTACTCTGAACGTCCAGGAAATTATCGATTTCTTCCGCAGCTTATACAAAAAAACGATCCCTACACAGGAAGTCATCGAACTGGTTTCACTACAGGAAAGCCGAAACGTTCTTGTCAAGAACCTTTCAGGCGGACAGCAGCAGAGATTATCGGTAGCATTAGCTTTCATCAACGATCCGGATATCATCTTTCTGGATGAGCCGACAACTGGGTTGGACCCTCAGGCACGTCGTACCATGTGGGAAGTAATCGAAACATTTCGTAAAATGGGTAAGACGATTTTTCTCACTACCCACTATATGGAAGAAGCGGAACGGCTGTGCGATCGAGTAGCGATTATGGATCATGGGAACATTATCGCCCTGGGACGTCCACAACAAATGATCGAAGATCATTTCAAGGAAAGCGCCATCCAGTTCAAAATGTCCGACTACCCCGGGCAGAAAGCGATGGCTAGTCTCACCGGCGTTACCAAAGTGGTAAAGGAGGAAGAAGAAGAAATTATTCTTTATACGGATAACGTTCCTTCAACCATATCTTCACTTTTGGATTTAGCTTCTGAAAGATCAGCTGAATTGTCCGATCTCTTCGTCAGGCAAGCTACTCTTGAAGACGTCTTTCTCAAACTTACCGGAAAGAGGATCAGGGATTGAAAGCCCTCAAAAGCGTATTCTTAGCCCACTATAAACAGTTCGTCAGGGATAGAGCTGCCCTGTTTTTCACCTTCATTTTTCCCATTATGTTTATCCTTATTTTTGGATGGGCGTTCAGTGATCCGGGGATTAATACCTTCAATATTGGGCTCGTTGACCAGGGATCACCGAAAAGCTTCAGCTACATAGTCGAAGCATTGGACCATATCATATTGGATGAGGATAGAAACGTATTCGATATCCAGCAAGGCCAGCTTGACGAAAAGCTGCAATTACTCCAAGACGGGGAACTTGATGCGGTAATTGTCATCCCTGAAGAAATGGACAGCGCGTTAGAACAGGTCCAATCGGTCAGCCTCCAGTTATATTATGATCCCAGCCAAATCTCTCATCAACAGACTATGATTCCAATCCTGAACCAGGTGGTAGAAGAGATTGACCGGAGTATTCAAGGGAATGTAAGGATCATTACTTTGGAAGAGCAAAGCGTTCAATCACATGACCTGAGGTATATCGATTATCTGGTACCCGGCATATTGGGGATGTCCTTGATGTTTACCGGCATCTTCGGGGGAATTCCCATTATCCAGCAAAGACAGGCCCACATTATCAAGCGCCTGGGATGTACGCCTCTGCGCCGTTCTATGCTTATCTTTGGCGAGCTGGCTTTCCGCATGATCCTTGTTATCCTGACAGCAGTTCTGATAATTGTGGTAGGCCGACTTGTTTTCGATGTGCAGATGGTAGGCAACTGGGCCAGTCTGTGTGGAATTGTGATTCTCGGCACGCTGGTCTTTTCTTGTTTGGGTTACCTGATAGCTGCATTTGTCAAAACCGAGGAGGGGGCAATACCAATCATCAATGCTATCACTTTCCCGATGATGTTCCTTTCGGGCACTTTTTTTGAAGTTAGTAACATGCCTTCCTTCATCGAACCGGTGGTTAAAATCATGCCCCTGACCTATCTCGGTGATGCCCTGAGACAAATCATGGTGGACGGCAGTCCTTTATATCCGATGACAACGGATATTCTGGTGATGGCCGGTTGGACGCTCGTATGCCTCGTGATCACTATCCGATTCTTCCGGTGGGATTGAGGCAGGAGTTCAAGCGGTGGCGGACAAACTAAAGGACCTCTTCTTTACTCACTCCTCTATCAATGAAATGGGGAATGCCATCCAGCGCTTTTACCCTTCTTTTGATAAAGAAAATTTCACAGCCCTTGTGTTCGGTAGTTCATGGGAGGCGAAAGAATTAAAGGAGAAGATGCGGCATACCACCGTCTGTTTGCATGAAGTGCTGCCCGAATCGTACGAAGAAGCACTGGATATTCTCATGAAGGTGGCTCCATCCGTTAAGGGATTTGATGCTCTGGCATTACCAGAATACGTAATGTTATACGGAATGGATAACTGGGATCTGTCTCTTCCAGCACTAAGACATTTCACCCAATATTCAACGTCCGAACTTGCTATTCGACCGTTCTTGAAAAAGGACCTGGAAAGGATCATGGAGCATATGAGTGAATGGGCAGAAGATGGGGATCCTAACATTCGTCGCTTAGCGAGTGAGGGATGCCGGCCGAGACTGCCGTGGGCGTTGGGTGTGCCTCAACTCAAGAAAGATCCGAGCCCCATCTTGCCGATTTTGGAAAAGCTCAAGAACGACGAATCTGATGATGTCCGCCGGAGCGTTGCCAACAATTTGAACGACATATCGAAGGACCATCCCGAACTAGTCTTGGGAATCTGTGAGGAATGGTACGGCCAAACCAAGTACACAGATAAGATCGTAAAACATGCATGTCGCAGTTTATTAAAAGCGGGAAACGAACGAGCGCTGGCCATATTTGGCATCACAAATTCGAATGATCTCAAGATAGAATACTTCAAGCTGAATAATAGGAGAATCTCAATCGGGGAGAATTTGATGTTCTCCTTCGAATTGATAATAGATGAGAAAAAGGATGCCAAAGTACGTTTGGAATATTGCTTGAGTTTTCGGAAAGCGAATGGCAGCCTATCCAAGAAGGTGTTTAAGATAGCTGAAGGAACGTATCGTCCCGGAAAACACCCGTTTACGCGAAAGTACTCTTTCGTAGACTTGTCAACCCGGAAACACTATGCGGGAGACCATCACATCTCCATCATCCTCAATGGCATTGAAGCAGTCAAGGATTCATTTGAACTGATGCCAATGTAATCTTGTTTCGATCCAATAAAAAAGCCCAGCTTGTTTTCAAGCTGGGCTTTTTCTTTTCATTTTAGCTAACGCCTATTTTCTGCGATAGTGCATGAACTTGAACTCATCCAGTTCGATATAGTTCTGAGGCGGGATGAGCGTAGTCGTCTGGGTGTGTTCGATGATAGCCGGGCCATCGATCCGATTTCCGGCCTCCAGCATATCTTGCTCATATGTCTTGAAGGTCATCCATTCGTCATCAAAGTATGCCTTCCTGTCA
>JABHWQ010000253.1 GCA_018657655.1 Chloroflexota bacterium
TAGCCTCCTCGGAAATATATCCATCGTTTTCCTGAATGTCCTGAAGTACCTCAATGAGTTGATTTGGTTGACTTCGACGCCCATCCAGAATTTGATCGAGTGCTACGGGTGACATATTGACCTCCTTATATACAGAGACTCCGCTTGATATTTCTTAGAATACTTGATACGATCAGTGTCGTATATACTGAATAAATGCACTCATAATGCCTATATAAAATAGGCATTATACGAGAGGATTAGATGGAAAACAAAGAAAACGATCCGGCTCTACTCGATGGTCACCCGTTACCTTTTCCCACAAAAGAGCTGGCTCTTTTGTGGCGAATCCCGTTTCTTACCGAAATCGAACCCGACAAAATCGAATCCGCACTGCGAGAGCGTATCAAGGAATTGAACTGCCTTTATGGCGTTTCTCAGCTGGCTGAGCGCAATCTCTATTCCATGGACAAGCTATTGGAGGAGATTGTAAATTTTTTGCCCTATTCATGGCAATATCCCGAGATTACCTGCGCCCGAATCATTTATGAGGGAAGAACCTTTACAAGCGATAGATTCAAAGTGACTAACTGGCGACAGTCGTCACGGATCTACATGTATCATGAAGCAGTAGGTGAGATTGGAATCTTTTATTTGGAAGAATGCCCCCCGGCTGACGAAGGTCCTTTTCTGGAAGAGGAGCGAGCCCTTTTGGATGCAGTTGCCGAGCAGATTGGCACAATTGCCACCCGGATATCAGCAGACCTGGAATTGCAGGAGACCAACCAACAATTAACCCTGGAACGCGAAGCCTTGCAGGAATCGAACACAGCGATGAGAATAGTCCTGGCCCGAATTGAGCAAGAGAAACAGGAAGTCTACCGGGACATCAATATGAACGTTGAAAAAATCTTGATGCCTATTCTGCATGCCTTGGCTCAGCAACTGTCACCATCCCAAAAGAAATATGTAGATATAGCGCAGACTAGTCTTGAAGAAATCACATCACCATTCATCAATCAATTGTCCCGTTCCTATCGTTCGTTGACTCCGACCGAAATCGGTATCTGTAATATGATCCGTAACGGAATGCAGACCAAGGAAATCGCCGAGGCTCGTAGCGTATCCGCGGCCACTATCAATCGCCATCGGGAAAAGATTCGCAGAAAACTCAATATCACCAATCAAGACGTCAATATGGCGACCTTCCTGCAATCAAGTATGTGGGAGGGAAAGTAGAAATTGAGGCTGGGTTAGAGACCATTCGTCACACGGTGTTTTCCTGGCTGTTGCACAATTCGGGACTTTCGCCATCCCTTGCCCATATAATTCCCAACGCAGCACAATTAATGCGGTTGTTGTCATGTCCGTATTTTATTATGAACTGTCGGATATTTACGGAAGCATTGCGGCTATTGACAAACCTTTTGGGGTTGCGTATCGTGAGTAACAGTTGACCACTGGCAAACAGTTATCTATGCCCTCAATCAACGAACGGTAAATCAATCATGATCGGAAGCGAATCTCAGGAAGTTGAACGAAAAGTCCTCTCTATCCTGAGAATCATAAGTGAGTCTCAAGAGCCGGTAGGGGCACGAGTTGTCGCCCGGCATTTGCAGGATTATGGCATCTATTTGACCGAAAGGGCGGTTCGTTATCATCTCAAGTTGATGGATGAGCGTGGCCTTACGCGGCTTGAGGGGCGCGATGGCCGGTTAATCACCGATCAAGGTATTGAGGAACTCACTAGCGCCTTGGTACAAGACAAAGTGGGGCTTGTCCTCTCCAAGATTGAGATGCAGGCATTCCAAACCGACTTCGATTGGAAGTCTCGCACTGGTTCAGTCCCGATAAACATCTCCCTTTTCCCAAAAGAGAAATTCGGCAAGGCTTTATCAGCCATGGCCCCGGCATTCAAGGCCGGCCTCTGCGCGGGTAACCGTGTAGCAGTAGCCAAAGAAGGTCAGCGACTTGGTGATTTGACCATTCCGGAAGGAAAGACAGGGCTGGCCACAGTGTGCAGTGTTGTCACCAACGGAGTATTGCTCAAAGCTGGTATTCCTATGGATTCCCGTTTTGGCGGCATTCTCCAGATCAGGAATCGATTGCCACGGCGGTTTGTAGAACTGATTCATTATGCGGGTTCATCTCTTGACCCTTCTGAGGTTTTCATCAGAGGCAGAATGACATCGGTGAGAAAAGCATCCAAGGAAGGAAATGGTAGGATACTTGCCAATTTCCGTGAGATACCAGCTGTTTGCCGTCCCATTGTAGAGGAAGCCGTCTCAGAATTGAAGGAAGCTGGCCTGGGAGGAGTACTGTTGATGGGGAATACCAGCGAACCAGTCTGTGAAATCCCCGTCGATCTCAACAAAGTCGGTATGATCCTTGTTGGAGGTATGAATCCTGTGGCTGCCGCTGAAGAAGCTGGAATTGAAGCCGATAACAAGGCCATGAGCACGACTATTGATTATCAGACAATGGTCAGGTTTGAAGATATCTCAGCGTAATACAGCCCCTGTTTCTCAAAGATAAGCATGCACCCGGCTTTCCAATTCCTCATAACGGAACAACTTATTGAAATCCACCAATCCAGCCATTGCACGAGAGTAAGTCCGCAAACCCGTTTCCTCAAGTATATGGGATTGAGCCCACCAATAACCACCGCTCCTACCCTCCCCTCACTTACCGGTATCTCAAATAGCACTTGTCCCATTCTACCGATCTGCATGAATCCGCGTAGCCCCACACGCTGCAACTTGTCTGCCAGTTCGATCACCAGATCACCACTTTCCGCAGGAGACCCCCGAAAGCTACTA
>JABHWQ010000378.1 GCA_018657655.1 Chloroflexota bacterium
CATATCATCTGGTCCGAGGAAACCGAACTCAGAAAAACTATGCCCAACGGCTTCTTCACGGCTGAAACCGAAAATAGCTTCTATTTTTTCGTTTACATCGATGATCACCCCGGATTCATCTATGTACATGATTGCATCGTTCGCGTTTTCAGCCAATCGGCGCTCTGCGATCTCTTCTTCCAGTATGGCATTGGTTTCCATGAGTTCAGAGTTGAGCCTTTTAGTTTCTTCTTCTGACAGTCTACGTTCAGTGATATCCAAGAGTGTCACTTGCATGGCGTGGTTTCCCAGATAAGTGATCCTGTTAGAGAAGGTCTCAGCCCAGAATACAGTGCCATCCTTTTTGATCATTCTGTACTCATAATGCAAAGGCACCGTTTTCCCTGCGATACGATCTTCAATTTGCTGCCATACCCATGCTTGATCATTTGAGTGTATCAATTGCTGTACCTGCTCTGGCGAGAAGCCCAGGAGCTCTTCACCGGAATATCCGGACGTATATGCAAAAGCATCGTTAGCAAAGACAATACGTCCATCTTGGAAAATCAATTGCCCCTGTAACGATTGTTCTACTAGGGTACGATATTTTTCTTCGCTTTCCCTCAGCCATTCTTCAACTCGTTTGCGTTCGGCATATTCATCGGCTAATTCAAGAGCGATTGAAATGTGTTGTGCCAGATTTCTCACCGAAGGAGCGAAGTAGTCAGCCAGTTCGGGGGCACTCAGTGAAAGCAGGCCCACGACATTTTCGTGTCGATACAGGGGTGTCAGAATGGATGGCTGTCTTGCCAAGCCCATAGCCTTCACAAGCACGGTAACGAGGGGGCGCGGGAATAGTTCGGAGAGGATTTCCGGGCCGTCTGCCTGAATAGTCTTTTCCTGTCTGATAGTCTGGCTGAAGATACTGGATTTGTTAATGTCTATTTTGTAATGTTCGCTCAGCAATCCGGCGGCTTTTTCCATAGCTTTGATATTGTGCGATGAAAGGGATGTCGCCGCCAGTTTGAGTGAGGAGCCGTCTTCGGTCAGCGATAGAATAGTGGCTACGAAGCGTTTTGAATGAGAGAACTTTTCGCTTACCAATCTGAAGATATCGGTTTCTTCCTTCAAACCATGGATTTTTGCAGCTACGTTCTCCACAAACTGGATGATCTCGATGAGATCATCCAATCGAGTATCAATCTGTGTGTGATTGGTCTTTTGTGCTTGTTTCATAAACTAACTATCTTGTGCGTTAGGGGTGTTGAGCATGTTTTACATCCAGTTCGTCATCACCCTCGACACTATGAAATTTGGCAAAAACCAGCTTGTTTCTGCTCTCGAATCATAAACAAAAACGCCTCCGGGCTAACCAGCCCCAAGGCGTCTCTACGTCAAAATTACAATCGGTAACTCGGCTTCCCTTGCCCGTGCGGCATTTGACTAATTGCTTGACGTCGTTGCCTTTCGGAAATTTGCCCTTACCGTATACTCGCTATTCAGTTGTTATGTTTGAGGTCTTCTCCTCGAAGGATGGGAGTGAATCATTCTAGCATGGGACCATAGTCCTGTCAACTTTCCGTACTTCTGTACTACACGAATGTAAGAAGTGCATATCACCGCGATTTTTGGTAAAATAGTTCGGTTATACGGCTGATTATTTTGGATCAGCTGACACATCCACAACTTATTCAGGAGGTACCTTTATGAAAGAAGACGTAGCAGTTATTGGTGTGGGTCAGACTAACTTCACACGTGATTGCGGCATGTCGGTCCGCGAACTCTGTTTTGAGGCCTACAAGGACGCAGCACAGGGATTAAATCTGGACCCCAAAGATGTTGATGCTTCGATCATTGCATCTGCGCCAGAGTACGATAAACAGCGAACTCCGGCGGCGCTTGTCTCGGAATATCTAGGCTTTTCGCCGAGCCCCACTTTTTATCTGGAAACCGTTTGTTCCTCCGGGACGACCGGAGTGAGAGTCGGATACTCACTGATCAAATCAGGATTACATGATATCGTAGTGATGGTCGGTTTTCAGAAAATGTCAGAGCTAGATTCCCGCATAGCCGCACAGGTTATGGGAAGAGGCGATGATACGATGTTCAGCTCGCCTTTTGGAACCACTATGCCGGGAGGACACGCACTTTATGCGCAGGCGCACATGGACGCCTTCGGGACCAGTGAAGAGCAGATGGCCAAGATTCGTGTCAAAAACTCATTCTACGGTTCGCAGAATCCGAAAGCCAATTATAAGAAGAGGCTTGATCTTGAATCTTGTATGAATGCTGATCTGGTGTGCACTCCCTTGAAGAAATTTGATTGTTGTGCCAATTGTGATGGCGCTTCTGCAGTGATTCTTGCCAGTGCAGACAAAGCCCGAAAATATACCGACAAACCTATTTGGATTATGGGCACCGGTATGGCTACATCCGAACTAAACTGGAGTAGCCGCGCTTCATTAACTAATTTTGATAGTGTGAGAAATGCTGCTAAGTCTGCATATGAGATGGCCGGGGTTGGCCCGGAGGATATCAATGTAGCGGAAGTCCATGACTGTTTCACCATATCGGAAATTCTGGCATATGAAGATCTCGGCTTTGCCAAAACCGGTGAGGGCGGTAAGTTGATTGATGAAGAAGCCACGTATCACACTGGCCGAATTCCGGTGAATGTTGATGGCGGATTACTTTCCAAGGGACATCCTATTGGCGGGACTGGTGGATCTCAGGTGAGAACCATCGTACAGCAACTCCGAGAAGAATGCGGTGATTCACAGGTGAAGGATGCCAAAATCGGATTGGTTCAAAATGTCGGTGGCGTAGGTACATATGCCAATGTAATCATCTTCGGGAGGGATTAAGTAATGGATTTCGGAAATTTTGGTGTAGTAAATTTTACAAAACAGGCAAAATCAGTAGCCTTTGTCGATTATCTGGCAGAGGGCAAGCTCATGGGAACCGTGTGCAAGAAGTGTGGCAAGAAGTATTTTCCTCCTCGGATGGACTGTGCCCAGTGTTTGGATAGTGAAGTCGAGTGGTTTGAAATCAACAGCAAAGGCAAGCTGATTACCCATAGTACGGTGAATTTTGGGCCTTCCGGTTTTGAAGAAGTACAGCCCTATACCCTTGGTATTGTGGAATTCCCCGAGGGAGTACGAGTACTGGCCAAGATCAGTAAGAAAATCGATCCTGCTACGATCAAAGCAGGTATGGAACTTCGACCGGTCCCTCAAAAACTGAACGAAGAAAGACTAACATATGAGTTTGAGGTATAGAACAGGCAGGTAAACCGTCTTATCGGGGCACAGCAAGGATCGTGCCCCAAAGGCGCTACTTCGCAGTTACAAAAAGGCCGTATTCTCAAGCTGTTGAGTAGTTGAAACCCTGGCTCCCACACACCTCGTTCTATTGACTGTGTAGGAGCGCTTATATTATAATGAGCAAGGCAATTCTTGTTAGGAAAGAAGGTTGTGGTACTTGGAAACAAAGAATGTTTTTGTAGTTAGTTCCGAACAAACAAGCGAAGTTGCCTGTGCCATTACCGAAGTAATGGCCTGTGGCAATTTAAACGCAACATTGAAATGTGATGATCGGTCTGCCTGCGACAAAGCAAATGAGACGATAAAAAGACACCTCGATGATAATGTCGCCAAAGGTGAGCTAAAAGCTGAGCAAGTTGAAACAGCTTTGAACCGTATTCAGATTACTACGGACCTTGATGCTGCCAAGAATGCAGAAGTGGCTATCGAATCGGTTTTTGAAGACGAGAGCCTGAAACGGAAGACCCTGAGCGAACTGGATAGTATCTGTTCACCTGGTACGATTTTTGCTACCAACTCATCCACTATAACTGTCACCAACCTGGCCAACGCTACTAGCAGGCCTCAGCAGATTGTTGGCATGCATTTCATCTATTTTTCACCTGTTATGAAGGTGGTGGAACTCGCTCGTGGGCTGCAAACTTCAGATGCTACTTTTTCTGCTATCGAAAAGCTTAGCAATGACGTTGGTTTAGAATCAGTTATATCAGAGGACGTCTCCGGCCTTCTGAGTACGCGGATATGGATGATCCACCTCAATGAGGCGGCGAATAACGTTTTTAATAAGCTGGTAGAGCCGGAGGCCCTAAAGAAACTTAATCGGACCATTTCCCCTAATGCCCTTAGCATCCTCGAGTCAGCCGATTTCATAGGGCTGGATAATTGTGTTGCTCTACTACAAAACCTATATTGTGTTTATGGTGATCCCAGATACACTCCTTCTCCGGCACTTATCCAAATGGTTGATGCCGGCCATCTCGGGTTGAGAACCGGAAGAGGGTTTTTTAACTATAATTAGTACTTCTAGGAGGAAAGATACGTGGCTGAAAACAAGGAAA
The DNA here is from genome assembly GCA_018657655.1 of Chloroflexota bacterium. Classification (GTDB taxonomy): domain Bacteria; phylum Chloroflexota; class Dehalococcoidia; order SZUA-161; family SpSt-899; genus JABMQN01. Next base: position 4,361 of record JABHWQ010000378.1, read on the forward strand.
TGACAGTAGACCAAGTGGTGAAGCAGATAAAGAATGGGGACACCGTCGCTATCGGTGGCTGGGGCATAATCCGCAAACCGTTGGGACTTGTCAGAGCGATTGCTAAGTCAGATCTGAAAGACCTGACGATCATGGGACTAGCCGGAATGGATTTGGACATGCTGATTGCCGCGGGTAAGGTGAAAAAGGCGATCACTGGCTTCGTGGCATTCGAAGGCGGTGAAGGTAGAGCTGTAGCTTATGACAACGCCAGAAAGAATGGAACGATCGAATACATGGAGATTTCGGAATTCATGTTGATCGCAGGCCTGAAGGCGGCGGCAGAAAGAATCCCCTTCTATCCTACCCGATCGGGGTTGGGAACAGATATTCTTACCATGAACCCTGAAATTGAGACTTTCAAGGCGCCTTATACAGGTGAAAAACTCGTGGCTATGCCGGCACTCCGTGCTGATGTATGTCTCATTCATGCCAACCAGGCCAGTTCGGAAGGTTATGCTACGATTAAGGGTGATAAGCTCTGGGATCATATCATGGTAAGAGCTGCCGATAAAGTATTCGTAAGCGCTGAACAGATTATCCCTCGGTATGAACTTCAGAAAGATATGGCAGATGTTAAAATTCTTACACCATGGGTAACCGGTGTGGTTGAAGTGCCCAATGGTGCACGCCCTGGCATTCTCTTCCCGGACTATATTGATCCTGGAAACAAGACCATCAAGGCGTATATGGATGCAGCGTTGGATCCTAAAGCTTTCAAAGAGTACATGGATAAGTGGTAGAAATAACGGCATAATAGCCTGGTTGTCGAGCTTGGTAATAGAGTGAGAAGCAAAAGCCAAGTGTGACCCGAAAACAGAAACGGAGGATAGATAGTGGCAAAAGCAACTAAAGTCAAAACGGCAAAAACAGAAGAACTGGCAACCGAATATACTATTGAAGAGCAAATGTGCTGCGCTTTAGCGCGTGAATTTGGGCCCAATGACAAAATCGCGTTGTCTGGAGTTTTGAACTGGACATTTGTAGCTGAGGCATTAGCTCAGAAGATGAACGCACCGCAAATTCCTTGCCATCATGATTATTGGAGGCTTGGTGGAAACGGGTGTCTTGCTGAAGGCCCACGGTTCCCTTTCCAGGTCGGTAATCCGCCCGAGGAGTATCCCTCTGCCCAGGTTACCAGTGAAGATATCTTTGCAATGGTGCTCGGTGGCAAGTGGAATATTATGATGCAGCCCTTACAAGTCGATAAACAAGGGAATGCCAATCTTGCCCTTATCGGCGATCCCAAGAAGCCGGATCGTTATTTTGTTGGTTCCAGAGGTTTACCGGATAATTCCACCAATTCCGGAAGGACCTATTTCACCGTTGCGACCCATCTTAAAAGAAACTTTCCAGAGGTAGTAGACTTCAAGTCGTCCGCAGGTTGGGGTCCTGAGCGGTTGGCTGGGGATATTCCCTATGGTGCAATTGAGAAAGTATTCACACCGCTTTGCATATTTGATATTGACCCGAAGGAAAAACAAATGAGACTAGCTTCGGTTCACAAAGGGGTCACTGTTGAGCAAGTTCTCAAAAACACCGGATTCAAACCGATTCTTCCTAAAGACGGCGTCCCTGAGACGTGCGTTCCTACGAAAGAAGAACTGCGATTACTTAGAGAAGTAATCGATGGTGCCGCCATTCGTCGGTTGGATCATGGTACTGCTGAGGAGAAGAAGGCGGTCTTCGATCAGATCAGCGACGGAACCGGTTTTGTCCAGATTTACCCTAACAGAAGATAAAATCAGGTAGAGTAAAAGTCAGTGCCCCCCGTTGAGGGGGGCACTGCGAACAATAGCTAAGGAAACAGATGGACGTCAAAAATATATTCGTAATTGGTGGTGGCGGGTTAATGGGTAGCGGTATCGTGCAGTGTTGTATCGAACATGGCTTCACCACCACAGCAAATGACATAAGAGACGAGTTCGTGCAGCGTGGGGTCGGTGGGATCACCCAGAGGATGGAAGGGAAAGTAGCCAAGGGTAAAATCACTGAGGAAAAGAAAACTGAAATCCTGGGTAATCTGAAAACATCGACGGACTTGGCCGATGCCAAAGATGCCGACGTAGTAGTAGAGGTCGTCTTTGAAGATATGGCCCTTAAGAGAGATATCTTCACCAGACTTGATGAGATTTGTCCACCACATACAATCTTCGCTTCTAATTCATCTTCACTTCCAATTACCGAGATGGCCGGATTTACGAAACGACCGGATAAAGTTATGGGTATGCATTTCCTTCAACCGGTACCGGTTATGCCGCTGGTTAACGCCATTAGAGGCCTTTTAACTTCCGATGAGACTAACGCTGCAATAGAAAAGCTGGCTAGAGATATCGGGAAAGAGGTTATCCAGTGGCAGGACGGTCCCGGACATGGCCTGCAACTATCACCGATGGCCTATTACAATGAGGCTGCCAAAGTTCTATCTGAAGGAAGAGGCCCCAAAGAGGACATCGATAAATGCTTCAAGGTCGGATTAGGCATGCCTATGGGACCAATCACTACGTTAGATTTCATGGGAATGGATACCGTTTTGCATATACTGCATATATTGCATGAAGCTTACGGTGGTTCTCAATATCATCCTTCCCAGCTAATTGTTCAGATGGCAAAGGCTGGGCTGTATGGAAACAAAGCAGGCAGAGGCTTCTACACCTATCAGTAGAAGCGTTATCGGGATTATCGCGTGGAACGCCAGTTCCAGTTATCTCATGTCGTGTGCAAGAACCAGTATACAATCGAGGTATCGTTTGCAAAGGGTGGGACTAGGCTGCCCTTTTTTGTTTTGAGAGGATGCTCTGGATTCTATAGCCAAGTAGTGTCGTTTCCAAAATCTAAACCAAGGCAATAAATTATGAATCAAGATTATACCGCTCGAGACATTCAGGTATTAAAAGAGCTGGAAGCTGTAAAGCTGCGGCCGGGAATGTATATCGGCAGCACCGATCAGCGGGGGCTACATCACCTGATCCATGAAATCCTTGATAACGCCATCGATGAGGCAATGGCCGGTTATTGCGACCGGGCAATCGTCAATATCAATGAAGATGGCAGTGTCACGGTAATTGATAACGGCCGTGGCATTCCGGTTGATCAACACCCTACTACCAATATATCTGCCCTGGAAACAGTGATGACTACGCTCCATGCCGGGGCGAAATTTGGAGGACAATCTTACAAGGTCTCCGGCGGATTGCATGGGGTTGGAGCGTCAGTGGTAAATGCGCTTTCCGAATGGCTTGTGGCGGATGTTTCTCGCGATGGCAAAATTTATCGCCAGGAATTCCGCCGCGGTATTCCCGTAAACGGTGTGGAAGTTGTTGGAGAATCTAGTAGCACTGGCACTACTATCACCTTCCTCCCTGATGATAAGGTTTTTGCCACAATGGACTTTGATTTCAACCTACTTGCCCAAAGATTTAGGGAGATGGCATACCTGAATAAAGGCATATGGATCGATTTCAAAGACGACCGGAAAGACCGAGAGACAAGCTTCTATTTTGAAGGCGGGGTTGTCAGCTTTGCCCACCATCTCAATCGCAAGCGAACGGTTATTCATCCCAAACCTATCTACATCTCGAAAGTAATTGGTAATACCACAATCGAAGTGGCTGTTCAGTATAACGAAGGATTCAATGAGTCCACTTTTGCTTTTGCCAATTGCATTAATACAATCGATGGCGGTGCCCACCTTACCGGGTTTCGCACGGCTCTGACGCGTGTGTTAAATGACTATGCCAGAAAACACAAGGTCATCAAAGAAAATGAGTCCAACCTGTCCGGTGAGGATGTTCGAGAAGGACTTGTGGCGATCATCAGCGTCAAATTAACAGATCCCCAATTTGAAGGTCAAACGAAAACACGATTGGGTAACCCTGAGGTGAAGGCCCAGGTGGAAACATGCGTTTACGAAGGGCTGGCAGAATATCTGGAAGAGCATCCCCAGGAAGCCAAACGCATTTTTGAAAAATGTCTTACTACTGCACGGGCTCGCGAAGCTGCAAG
>JABHWQ010000076.1 GCA_018657655.1 Chloroflexota bacterium
ACTGGGACGAACAAGTACCGGATAACCGATAACGTCCGCTGTGTTAAGAGCCTCTTCAATCGAGTACACAGCTGCACCCGGTGGCTGGGGAATCCCCAGTTTATCCAAAAAGTCCCCGAACCGCCCCCGGTCCTCGGCCATATCGATAGTATCGTAACTTGAGCCGTAGATCGGCATCCCTGCCCTCGTCAGCGGTTCGGCCAGGTTAATAGCGGTTTGGCCCCCAAACTGGACAATCGATGGCGATGCCTCGCCGGATTCCCCCGCTTCATTCTCCAATATATCTCTCAGGCTCTCTTCATCGAGAGGCTCGAAATACAATCGATCGCTGGTATCGAAATCCGTGGAGACCGTCTCGGGATTAGAGTTGACCATTATACTTTTTACCCCGGCCTCCTGCAATGCCCATGCAGAATGGATACTGCAATAATCGAACTCAATACCCTGACCAATTCGGATAGGTCCGCTCCCAATGACTACTGCTTTTTTGCCTTCGAGGGGTATAGCTTCATTCTCTTGTTCGTAAGTGCTATAGAAATACGGAGTCTCTGCTGCAAACTCAGCCGCACAGGTATCGACCATCTTGTATACCGGTAAGATTCCCCATTGGTGTCTCAAATCTCTGACTTGTTCAGGCAGTTTATCGGCCAAAGTGCCTACAACACCATCAGGAAATCCCATTCTCTTGGCCTCTCTCATAAGGCTGGGGGTCAGGTCTTCAGAGAGCAACCTCTTTTCCATTTCGATAATATTTTTAAACTTGTTCAAAAACCAGGGGTCGATACCACCGGTTCTCACAGATACAGCTTCAATACTTATCCCGCGACGGAGTGCCGAAAGGATCGCCCAGAGCCGCTGATCATTAGGATGAAGTGGGTAGGACCTGCCCTTCCACACCGGATCTTCCCACAGTACCGTACGTTTGCCAAACTCCAATGATCTAATGGCCTTTTGAAAGGCTCCCTCGAATGTTCGGTCGATGGCCATTGTCTCCCCGGTAGATTTCATTTGCGTGCCCAGGACGCGGTCACCCATGGCAAACTTATCGAATGGCCAGCGGGGTATTTTGACAACGCAGTAATCCAGCGCAGGTTCGAAAGCGGCTGTAGTTTCTCCAGTTACTTTGTTGGGAATTTGATCCAACGTTTTCCCGGCGGCAATCTTGGCCGCCACCCGGGCGATTGGGTATCCGGTAGCTTTGCTCGCCAGTGCTGAACTACGGCTTACCCTAGGATTCACTTCGATCACATAATACGGAGGTTCATCTTCACGACGTTTAGTGACAATCGGGTGTGGCTCTAGTGCGAATTGAACATTGCATCCACCTTCGATCCCCAAAGCCCGGATGATCTTCAAACTGGCCGATCTCAGCATCTGATATTCTTTATCGGTTAGTGTCTGGCTGGGAGCAACAACGATACTGTCACCGGTATGGATACCCATCGGATCGATGTTCTCCATATTACAAATGGTGATGCAATTGTTAGCACCATCACGCATCGCCTCATATTCCAGTTCTTTCCATCCCAGAAGGCATTTTTCAACCAGAACCTGATTGATAGGGCTGGCTGCCAACCCGCTGGAACAAATATGTTCGTATTCTTCCTCGGTATGGGCAATTCCGCCGCCAGTTCCGCCAAGAGTGTACGCCGGGCGAATTACTAGAGGCAGACCGATATCTTTGGCTGCTTCGCGCGCTTCGGCCATATTTTTCACTGTAGCGCTGGAAGGGATGGGCTCTCCGATATCAATCAGCATTTGTTTAAAGAGTTCCCGGTCCTCGGCTTTGCGGATGGTATCAATTGAGGTGCCCAGAGTGCGGACATTGTATTTCTCCAGAATACCGGCATCGGCAATATCTACCGCCAAATTTAGCCCTGTCTGCCCACCGAGAGTGGGAAGAAGTCCATCCGGTCTTTCCCTGGCGATAATGCGTTCGAGGACTTCGACAGTTAACGGTTCGATGTACACGATATCGGCGATACCCTCATCCGTCATAATAGTTGCCGGATTGGAGTTTACCAGTACTGTGGTAATGCCTTCCTCGCGCAAAGAACGGCAGGCCTGGGTGCCTGAGTAATCAAACTCCGCCGCCTGCCCGATAATTATCGGACCCGAACCAATTACCAATACTTTCGATATTTCAGACATATTTTATTACTCATCGTAGCGCGACCCTTTAGGGTCGCTCATTGGCGAAGTTAAAACTTCGCGCTACATGTACTGCTTCACCATCTCCACAAATCGTTCAAACAGATACATGTTATCAAGAGGGCCCGGAGAGGCTTCAGAATGGTACTGGATCGTAAAAAGCGGCAGGTCTCGATGCTTCATACCCTCAACAGTGCCATCATTCAAATTGATGTGACTTACTTCAAGCCCGCTTTTGACCGTATCGGCATCGATGGCATACCCATGATTCTGCGCCGTAATGTAAACTCTACCTGTCTCCAAATCTTTCACCGGATGATTGGCACCCCGATGCCCGAACTTCAACTTGAATGTCTGGGCTCCAAAGGCTCTCCCGATCAACTGATGGCCCAGACAAATACCCATAACCGGCTTCTTTTCCACCAACTCACGTATAGTTCCAATAAGATAATCAAGCAAAGCAGGATCGCCGGGACCAGGCGAGAAGAATATGCCATCAGGATTTAGCCTCATGACGTCCACTGCGCTGGTAGTACAGGGAAGTGCCGTTACTGAGCATCCAAGCCGATGCAAACTCCGCATAATATTGAATTTGGTACCCGAATCCAACAGTGCTATTCCTGGGCCTGCACGCTCTTCGGAAGGTTCCCACTCAAAAACATCTTTGGTGGTCACTTCCTTTACAAAATCGATTGAATCGTAGCGCGGCATTTCTTCCAGTTGAGCCAGCACCTTTTGAGGATCTTCATCAAGGGATAGTATTCCCATCATCACGCCAGAGGATCGGATCTTTCGTACCAGCGCCCTGGTATCCACTCCGGCAATTCCGGGGATATCCTGTGACTGAAGATATTCATGCAAAGTGCGAGTACTGAGTCCATGGCTGGGAATTTCGCATTCTTCCCGGACCACAAATCCAGCCACCTGTATCTTTTTCGATTCATAATCCTGTTCGTTGATACCATAATTACCTATCATAGGGTAAGTGGGCACAACGATCTGTCCCGCAAACGAAGGATCAGTCAAAACTTCCTGATAACCGGTCATGCTAGTGGTAAATACCACCTCGCCATAGGTTTCCCGCTCAGACCCAAAGGAATACCCATCATAAACCGACCCATCTTCCAGTGCCAGAAAAACTTTTTTCTTCAGCAATTTTTACCTTTCTCAAAAAAGTGATTTCACTTGGTGTACATAAGAATACCTCTTCGCCATGAAATGGCAAGAGGTATTCTTTTTAAGTATTACCTTGATTCATTTTTATTTTCCTTGCCGATCTCACAGGAACGGCTTAAAGGCCTATGTATTTAGAAACTCGATTTCCGTTTATTATACTCCAGCAATGTTACAAATATGTTTCAGCGACTATGTGATATCAGCATGATAACTCTGTAGAGATCTAACCCCCGTCTTGCCCTTGCGATAGGCTGCAATACCTTTAACAGCAGCTGCTGCTCCAGCTATGGTGGTTATGTAAGGGACTTTATATTTGATGGCTGCCTTACGAATATAAGAATCATCGTACTGGCTTTGCTTGCCGACCGGTGTGTTAATAACCAGTTGTATTTCGCCATTCATTATTCCATCAACAATGTTGGGACGACCTTCATGCATTTTGAGGATGGGTTCGGATTCGACACCATGTTCGGCCAGAAATTCGCGCGTACCTTCGGTAGATTTGATCTGAAAACCAAGTTCTGCAAAATGCTTGGCGACCGGGAGTACCGTGGAGGCATCCTTTTCGACCACTGTTATCAAAACAGTCCCCTCATCTGGAAGACGTTGCTGACCTGCTTCTTCTGATTTGTATAGCGCAAGTCCAAATGAATCGGCCATTCCCAGTAC
>JABHWQ010000322.1 GCA_018657655.1 Chloroflexota bacterium
AGAAAACTATTAAAGTACCGTGTGTCATTCAGGACTGGAGCCTAATAATGACTATTTGGATCAATATTAAAGAGGACTCGAATTAAACATGTGGAAATGCACAAATTGTTCCCACTTGGATCTCAGCGCAGAGAAACCTCAAAAGTGTCCGGTCTGTGGATCCGATTCCGATAAGTTGATACCACATGAAGTTCCGGGCATCAAGGGAGAAAAGACTCTGGATAATCTCAAAATGGGATTTGTGGCAGAGTCTCAAGCCAGTATCCGCAATCGCGCCTTCGCTATGAAAGCAGACCAGGAAGGTTTCCCCCAGATGGCAGCGCTTTTTCGCGCCATAGCGGAAGCCGAAGCGGTTCATGCCTACAACCACCTGCGTTTTCTGGGGGCAATCTCTGATACGCAAACCAACCTGGAGAGCGCTTTTGAACATGAGAATCTGGCTGCTGATACGTACCCTGAACTCATCAAAACGGCTACCGAAGAGGAAAACACAGCTGTAGCCAAACAGTTCGGTTTTGTTCGCGATGTAGAAAAAGAACATGCTGGACTATACAGTAAGGCCATGGATCACATGGTGGCCGAGCGAGAAACCGAGTACTACATATGCAGCATTTGCGGACATGTTGAGGACGGATCAGCTCCGGACGAATGCCCTATTTGTGGCGCTCCAAAAGATAAATTCACGAAGGTTATCTAGGCAATAAACATGAGATAAAAGTCACATTCTGTTCATATGAATGAAACTAGACTTGGTAAAGACATCAATAAATTGAGGAGATATGAACTATGGATACCAAAGCTCTGCACAAGATCAGTTATGGGTTATATGTAATCGGAGCTAGCAATAAAGAAGGGGGGGATCTAAATGCCCAGATCGCAAACACTGTGATCCAGGTTTGCTCGCAGCCACCCACCATTGCCGTATGTCTAAACAAGGACAACCTGACCCATGATTTGATCAAACAAAGCGGAGCTTTTTCAGTATCGGTACTAGCTCAGGATACTCCATTGAGCTTTATAGGTGGGCTTGGGTTCAAGTCAGGAAGAGATGGGGATAAACTCAAGGATATCAATTACGGACTAGACATAACCGGTGCCCCCATAGTAAACGAAAACGCAGTCGCCACCATTGAAGCTAGGGTGATTTCTAAAGCGGACGCTGGAAAAACCCATACCATGTTCATCGGCGAAGTAGTAGCCGCTGAGGTCCTGAGCCCAGACGAACCAATGACGTATGCCTACTATCAGCAAGTGAAGAGGGGCACTACACCCAAAACAGCTCCTTCATACCAGGAAAAGAAACCGAGTAAAGATATGCCCAAATACGAATGCACCGTCTGCGGATATGTCTATGACCCCGAGTTAGGTGATCCTGAAAACAATATCAAACCCGGGACTCCTTTTGAAGACCTGCCGGATGATTGGACCTGTCCGGTGTGTGGAGCAGGTAAAGGAGCATTTGAGAAAGTATAGCCCAACCGTTTATGAAAAAGGAGGTAGGAAATGCAAAAGTACCAGTGTAATGTTTGTGGATATGTCTATGACCCAAAAATGGGTGATTCAGCCGGAAATATCGAAGCTGAAACACCATACGAGGATCTACCAGAAAATTGGGTCTGCCCGACTTGTGGAGCAAAACTGACCCAGTTCCATCTTGATGAACCGGCGTGTACCACATAGTCATGGACAAATACAGATACATTTGCGGCCATATCTACGATCTTGAGAAGGGATAACCCAGAACACATACGCCTCCGTGCACACCTTTCTAGGATTTGCGTGATGATTGAGTATGTCCGGTTTGTAGAGCGGAGAAGAATAAATTTCGCAAGATGTGATGACTGATAGAGGTAATGCAATGGTCTTAAAATGTCAGGCTGAATATGAGATATGTAGCCACAAGTATGATCCGGAACAAGGTGATCCGGATATCGGTATTGATCCGGGGACTTCTCTGAAAGACCTGCCGGACGACTGGATATGCCCGCGTTGTAGAGTCCAAACAATAGCAATAGAAAAAAGGGAGGAAATCTAAATGGATAAATACGAATGCACGGTCTGTGGTTATGTTTACGATCCGGAGCAAGGTGATTCTGAGGCCAATATCGCCCCCGGAACTCCTTTTGATAAACTGCCAGACGATTGGCAATGCCCGGTTTGTGGTGCAGCCAAAGACGAATTTGAGAAAGTGGCATAGGTTGTAATCAATAGGACTAACAGGAGGTGCCCAGGATGGCGGAAGTTGATACATCAGTTGAATGGATGTGTGGCGTTTGCCGTTACGTCTATATGGTTCAGACAGGTGATCCTAAAAGCAATATACCGGTGGGAACTCCATTTGAAGACCTGCCTGATGACTGGGTATGCCCGGTTTGTGGAGTGGGTAAAGAAAAGTTTTTTGATGTTTAGAGGTGATTAGCCAGTGGAAAAATACGAATGCACAGTGTGCCGTTGGTTGTACGATCCAGAGACCGGTGATGAAGAGACAGGAGTTCCACGAGGAACCACTTTCTATGATTTGCCGGACGATTGGGTATGCCCTCAATGTGAAGCAAGTAAGGACGAATTTGAGAGAGTGTAGGATTATAGAGAAAACCACGTTGTTGCTGTGAACCTTGCGCCGAAGTAACACCAGTGCCTGCCAATGTGGCTGTTACCACGCCAAATAATAACCTGCAAACTAACTAAAATAAATAAGGAGGATACCGTGCAATTTGCTGAAGTTCTGAAAAGTGCCGAATCTGAAGGTAAAGAAAAACACGTACCCACTATCGAGATAATGAGGGAACACGGATCGGATAAAGTGGACATTGTCCATGTGCTGGTGGGAAAGGAAACACCGCATCCTAACACAGTCGAACATCATATCGCATGGGCCCAGTTGTTCGGTGTAAAGACCGATGGCCAGGTAGTTGACTTGGGCCGAGCAGAGTTCGGGCCGGCATTGACAAGTCCGAATATCTCTTTCCACACGTCCCTCGATGGGTACAAGGCTTTTTGCGCTCTTTCCTACTGCAACGTTCACGGCCTGTGGCAGAACTGCATTGAAGTATAGGAGGTTGAAATGACTCCCGATAGAAACACAGATATCGCCAACACCATGAGGAACTGGCAAAAAATAGAAAACGCATCCATTGCCTCAACCGGACAGATCATCGAAAAGACAGGCAACCCGTTGATTAGATTAGTAGCCGAGATCATCCAGCGAGACTCGCTGATGCATCACCGGGTTCAGGAATTCATCGCCGATAGTCTGGAACACAAAGCGGTGTCGTTGAATCCAGAAGAGCTGGTTGAAGTTTGGGGCCTGATCGAACATCACATCAAAATTGAAAACCAGACGATGGAGCTCGCCCAAAAGATGCTCGACTCAACCAAGAACCAGCAAGGATTGTTGGTGCAGGACTATTTAATCAGCTATCTGATGCAGGATGAACAGAAACATAACGACCTGCTGAGCCGACTCGATGAAGTCAAGCGAGGGATATACCGTTCTGTGTAGACATCTCTCTTGAGGCGTATCAACGGTCATTAATAATAGGTTTCTTTTGCGTGACGAGAGTCCGGGTATCCTTGTAGATTACAATTTTTAAGTAAGGTCAGTTAAAAGGATGAGGTGCTATGATAAGTGGCAAAATGCTTGAGGCGCTCAATGAACAGCTAAACAAGGAGATGTATTCGGCATACCTCTACATGGCGATGTCGGCTGCGTGCACTTCCCGAGAGCTCAAAGGATTCGCCAACTGGTTCATGGTTCAGTATCAGGAAGAGATGGCTCACGCCATGAAGTTTTATGATTATATTCATAGACAAGGGAATCGGGTAAATCTGATGGCAATCGATCAGCCGCAAATCGATTTTGAATCTCCGCTGGCCATGTTCGAAAAAACACTGGCGCATGAACAGTTCGTCACCGGATTAATCCACGGGCTAGTTGATCTTTCCAGTGAGGAAAACGATAAAACCACCAAAGACTTTCTGCAGTGGTTCGTCAAGGAACAGATCGAAGAAGAGGAAACTGCAGGGGGTCTTCTGGAAAGAGTAAAGTCGGTAGATGACAGTGGTGAGGCGCTATTGAAACTAAATACAGAGCTGGCAGACCGCGTTTTCCACCCGCCCAAACCAACCGTTGATTAGTATCAGAACATAAACAAAGTATTTGTTGGGATTAAATTATTGTGCGCTGGAGGTGTTTGTGAATACTCAATTGATAGAAAAGCGACTAAAGCTGTTTAGCAGTCGTTTTAGCCCGGTTCGTGCTTTGTGCCTGATGCTCTTTATCTGGGTATAAGTTACAAAGCAAAACAGTGATGACATGGAAACCGTAAAGCTGAAACCCAAGATAAACCTGGGTTTTGAAGAAGCTCAAGAACTGGCCACCGAGGAAGCACGCAAACATCTGAAAGAGCCAATGACACTAAGCTGGCTGGATCGGAAAGTGGACCGGCATTTTCCTAACGTCGATTGCTGCCAGGAAGATGGCAAAGATAGCTGGGACATCTATGCCGAATCGAGGGGAGGGAATGTGCGTATAGAAGTTGGCGAATGGTATGTCTTCATCTTTAGGAAAAGCTCTATCACCCAGTGATTCGATCGGGTCCACTGATAATCCAGGGATGCACAAAATCGGTGAAGAACATGAATAATAAACTCGCCCAAGAGAAAAGCCCCTACCTTCTGCAGCATGCGAAAAATCCCGTAGACTGGTGTGCCTGGGAAAAAGCGTCCTTTGAGAAGGCCAGGGCGGACAATAAACCGATCTTTCTTTCAATCGGTTATTCCACCTGCCATTGGTGTCATGTGATGGCTCACGAGTCATTTGAAGACCCGGGTGTTGCCAAGCTCATGAATGACGCCTTTGTATGCATCAAAGTCGACCGTGAAGAGCGGCCTGACATTGATGATGTATACAT
>JABHWQ010000075.1 GCA_018657655.1 Chloroflexota bacterium
ATCTTATCCAGGGGGATGCCATCGAACAGGATTTCCATATCTGCCAGTGATGACACCGCTACACCGCATTTCCCGAACTCTCCTTTGGCTTCAGGATGGTCCGTATCGTACCCGATAAGCGTGGGATAATCGAAGGCAACACTGAGACCGGTCTCACCATGCTCCAAGAGATATTTATAACGAGCATTGGTTTCTTCAGCAGAACCAAACCCGGCAAACATGCGCATCGTCCAGAGCTTGCCGTTATATCCATCACTGTGAACCCCTCGGGTAAAAGGGTATTCGCCGGGGTATCCCAATTCATTTAGGTCCACACCGTTCTCTGAAGTGTAAACGAGTTCAATGGGAATCCCGGAGGTAGTGAATTTTATTGATTTATCTTTATTTGCCATTTGACGCTCCTGATCGTGAAGGATATCCGTCTATTTCACGCCGAGTATCTGCCGAGCGATTGTCCATCGTTGCATTTCCGAGGTGCCTTCGTATATCTCTGTAATTCTTTGGTCGCGAGCATAGCGCTCCAATGGAAAGTCCTTTACATAACCATATCCGCCGAATATCTGAAGTGCCTTGTGACATACTCTGTGGGATGCTTCAGAGGCGAAGAGTTTGGCCATGGCGGCCTCTTTAAGGGGGGCATGACCCTCTTTGCCTGTCTGCCACGCGGCTCTGTATGTCAGGAGTCTGGCAGCGTCAATCTCCGTTGCCATGTCTGCGATCATCCACTGAATTGCCTGAAGACGCGCGATTGCTGTACCAAATTGCTGGCGTTCCTTAGCATAATCAACAGCCTTTTCATAGGCTGCCTGGGCAATACCGACGGCTTGAGCGGCGACGGAAACCCGGCTGGCATCGATCGCTCCCATGGCAATTTTAAATCCCTTTCCTTCCTCTGCGATGAGGTTTTCTGCCGGGACTTTGCAGTCATCGAAAATCAACTCAGCAGCGGATGCGGGATGGATTCCCATCTTTCTTTCCAGTTTTCCCACGGAGAAGCCGGGAGTTCCTTTCTCGATGATGAATGCGCTAATTCCACGGTAGCCTAACGACCGATCGCTTGTGGCGAAGGCGGTCACAAAGTCGGCTTCGCCTCCGTTGGTGATAAATATTTTATTTCCATTGAGTATGAAGTGATCGTCTTTCTTGACATAACGTGTAGTCAGAGCACTGACGTCACTGCCGGCCGCTGCTTCCGTCAGTCCAAATGCAGCGATGTTCCCTTTGATTACCCTGGAAATATAGTTGGATTTCTGGGCTTCGTTGGCAAACAGGGTGATGGGATACATGGCCAGGCCAACGCTAGCCAGGAAGATGGCTCCTAACCCACCTGAACCACGGGATATCTCTTCAACGGCTATCACAAAGGTCAGCTCATCACCGCTGCCACCGTGGGCTTCGGGGTAATGGACGGCGAATAGCCCAAGATCAGCCATTTTTGCGATGATGTCATAGGGGAATTCATTGGTTTCATCCCAGCGTTCGGCTAGGGGTTCTATCTCCTTGGAAACAAAGTCGCGAATCATGCGCTGAAACAGGAGATGTTCTTCACTTAGATCAAAATCCACCAGGCTTCCCCCTTTTGAGTCAGTTCAATCACCGGTAGTATCCAGTTACTATCAACATAATAATCCAAGTTTACCAATTATTGTCAAGAAAGTGGATGGTTGAAAGGTTTCTCAGAGAACGATTTGATCAGAATATTGTTAGCTAAATGAAGAGATCTATATTGAACGAAACAATCTCAACCCGTGGCTGGGATGATGGATATGTTTTACTATGGGGGAAACCTAGCAATAGATGAGACTCACGGTCTCAATCTAGTCTAGCATCAACCGCCGGTACTGCCCATTTCGTTGATCAGTTCAAGGAATTCAGCAGCAGCCTCAGATGGTTTGATATCAGTACTGCCGCATGATGGGCATTTGATCTTTCTCGAGGTCTCAGCGCAGTTCTGCTCCGCTTCCTCGAAATTATTCTTACATTGATTGCACTCGTATCCTTGAAGAGACATTTTAGCATTACCTCAACAAATCAAATTTTATTCGAGTTCCGGCGTATTATCGATAATCAGATGCAAGTCACGCAATTGCTGTTCGGAAACCACGTCCGGTGAATTGGTCATCAGGTCGGCAGCGTTCTTTGTTTTGGGAAATGCGATGACCTCTCGGATATTTTCCTCGCCTGCCAGAAGCATAAGAAAACGATCGATCCCGGGCGCAATGCCACCATGGGGTGGAGCTCCGTAGTCTAAGGCCTCCAGCAAATGCGAGAAGAGTTCTTTGATCTCTTCCTCTGGGTAGCCCAATAGCTTGAATATTTTCAGTTGTAACTGGCTATCGTGAATTCTGATCGATCCGCTGGACAATTCATATCCGTTACAGACGAAATCGTAGTGCTTGGCTTTCACCTTACCAAGTTCACCGGTATCCAGATACCCCATATCTTCAGTATGCGGTGCTGTGAATGGGTGGTGCATTGAATCCCATGCATTGCGATCCGGGTTCCAGTCAAATAGCGGATAATCCCG
>JABHWQ010000074.1 GCA_018657655.1 Chloroflexota bacterium
GCACTGTCATGGCGTCAACGCGATCGTCTTCAACCAGTAGAACTGAAAACTGTTCCTTCATTTCGAACCTCCTCAGTGAGTACCTTCGGGAGGGTGAAGAAAAACGTGCTTCCCTCTCCGACTACTGATTCCACCCAGACCTCCCCCCCGTGCGCCTCCACAATTCGCTTCACAATTGAAAGGCCAATGCCGGTGCTTTCGACTTCGTCCCGGGGGATCAGGGTTTGGAATATCTGGAAGATCTTGTCATAATACTTCTCTTCGATGCCCGGGCCATTGTCTGTGACAGAAAACTTCCAGTGTGCATCAACTTCAGCGCAACCAATAATTACCGTCCCCCTCGGCTTGTCCATGTACTTCACTGCATTGCTCAACAGGTTTTGGAAAATCTGCTGGATCCGGATCTTCTCACAGACAATAGTCGGTAATTCGGTGGCAACCCGGACTTCGATGTTCTCAGGGGGATCGATGGCATCAACCACTTCAGAGACCATGATGTCTAAATCCGCCTCTTCCGCATCTTCTTTTGACCGACCCAGTCTCGAGTACTGCAGGATACCGTCAACCAGACTGTCCATTCTCCTGGTTCTGTTCTGGAGTAAGTCCAGCTGCTGTTGCCCCCATTCGTCCAGGATCTCACGGTAATCGTTGGATAACCACTCAGCCAACGAGGTAATAGCCCGAAGGGGGGCTTTCAAATCATGTGAAGCTATATAGGCAAAATCCGTCAATTCCCGATTGGCTTTCTCAAGTTGATCAAGTAGTTCCGTCTGCCCTTCCTCCGCTCGCTTACGCTCGGCGATCTCCTTCTTCAGTTCCTCGTTAGACCCTGCCAGCTCGTTCGTTCTCTCCATCACCGTTTGTTCAAGTTCGCTGCCGTACAACCTCAGCTCATCCTGGGACTTCTTGAGATCAGCAGTCATTTGGCTGAATGTCCGTGATAGCTCGCCCACTTCATCTTTGGCCGAAGTCGAAACATCGTACTCCCAGTTGCCCTTCATTATCTCTTCAGTCCCCTGCCGCAATCTCACAATTGGTTTTGACAACATCCTTGAAAGGATGACAGCACACAGGATTGCTACCCCAAGAATTCCCGCAAGCGCCCACACCATGGTATTGGTCAGATTGGATACCGGCGCGAAAGCTTCTGAAGATTCCTTTTCAACTATCACGGTCCACCCTAACTCCGGCAAGTGTGTATGAGCAGTAAGCACTTTTGACCCCGTATAGTTCGTGCCCTCAGCCGCTCCGTCTTCGATCTCCGCCGAGAAATCTCCGGGAGTATGCCCCTCAATCTGTTGCGTTAAGACCGCATCTTCTCGAAATCGGGACGGTGTTATCATGTAGCCCTCTTCGTTTACGATGTAAACCTCCCCGGTTTCTCCCAGACCCGTGGCATCTGTGGTTATTTCAAACAGTTGCTCCATTCCGCCAATAAACACGATGACTTGCGTGGCGACAGGCGTGATTTGAATGGGTGCTGCTATAGCCAGAACAAGATCCCCGGTGGCTTCACCAATTGTGACATGTCCAACATATGCTCCTTCCTGTGCACCCAGGAAGACCTCACTATCACTCGCATCGAGACCCAAATACTTGTCAGGATGAGACGTAGCAAATATTATGCCGTTTTCATCCATTAACAGAGCTTCGTGGATAGCACGATCGGGATCCACCATATTAGACAGAATAAGGTTTGTTATCGCCACCTTCTGATCTTCAGGTATGTCGGTTGTCCCTTGAGTAAGGTACACTTGACTTCCTTGAGCCATCAATTCAACCGTTTTTTTGTGATATTCGAGAGTCGTTTCAATCTCGTGTGATCTGGATTGGAGCACAGTTACCAAATGATTACTGACCTCATCCGCTATAGTGTTCTTTGACATGGTTCTGCTTACAAGGATGGTAACTATGCCTGTAAACAGAACAACAGCAACGACAACGGTAAGGATTTTTATCCATATCTTCATTTGTGTTTACACTCCTTATTTGTGTTTATACCCTTCGCTCGGACGTACTCTGAGACCACAGTGTCATCTTCGATCAAGAGGACTTTAAGTTTCACATTATCCATAGGTATACCCCCTTAAGGCAGCTCGCTCAGAGTCCAATACAGATTTATGGTCCGAATCACTTCCAAGAATTGACGATAGTCGACGGGCTTGACCATATAGCCGGCAACCCCCAGATCAAAGGTCCCGACTTTATCCTGCTCCTCTCTTGAGGTCGTCAGCACCACAACCGGTGTTCCGTTCAGAGCATTCTCTTGCCTTGCTATTCTGAGGAACTCAATCCCATTCATCCTGGGCATGTTCAGGTCCAGGAGAA
>JABHWQ010000346.1 GCA_018657655.1 Chloroflexota bacterium
CTTACGGTTTCCTGCACTGGGGTGATGGCTTTCACCATGCATGGCAGAGCGGCAACCCAACTGAGCAAAATCTGGTCTGGAACGGGCATTATTATGACCTTCCGTACATGACCCTGCTGGAATTTGTCAGGACAGGCGACTGGCGTTACCTGGACTACTCGCTCTCACGTTCCCACCATCAGATGGATATTCACCAGGTGCATTTCGGCCCCCAGAGCAGCTACCGGGGCTGGAACCGATACTGCCCCGCCACGGAGCATGTCCGTTATGACCCATTTGTTTCAGGAAGCTACTCCACCGCAATAGTGGTTGTCCATAACAGCCAGTCGCATGCCAAAATTCAGGGGTTGCTGCACCGCTACCTGTTAACCGGAGATGAACGGGCACTGGAGGTAGTGCTGGAAGCGTTGGATTGGGCGCATTCGTTCGGGGGAACCGCTGATTTCAATCAACCCCGGCGGGCAGGGCATCAGGTTATCAGCCTGGTGCAGGGTTACAAACTCACTGGAGATCAAAAATTCATCGACACCGCCCGGTTAACTTTTGAAAAGTGGCTTGATTTTTTTAATGACTTGGGGGCGGATGTGGATATGCGTTTCTTTCAACTCGGATTCCTGTTCGAGGGATTTATTGATTACCATGAGGTAACCGGAGACCCCAGGGTTATTCCCTGGCTGGAGGTGGCAGTTGACTGGATGCGTACTCACAGACCTGGGGACCAGTTCCCAAACATGGCTTTGGGATTAGGTTTTCTGGCGACTGAAACTGGAAAACCACACTATCTGAAATTGCAGAAAGAGCACCTTACGCACTGGCAGGGAACCTGGCAGAACGCTTACAAAGACTACGCAATGCACGGAAGAAATATAGCCAGATCGCTGTTCTACCTGTCCAGACAGGAAAACAAGTGAGCATTCCGAGGCACAAAAGCGGGTCCTGGCCATAGACCAATACGGCCAATGACGGGATCGATAGAAACAGCGAGAGTAGAGGTTAACTGCTGATTATTTTTCGGAAAGTGTTAGGAACAGCATCAGGGATAATCTACGATTGCCTCTGTTGAGTAGTCTCCGCCGACTACTTTCCAAATTAAATATTTTCCACTTCCAGGATCGCCGTTGGTATCAAAATCAATAGCACCGGAAGCTCCCTCATAATTGATCTCTCCGCCACTTGCGATAATTCCTTTTGCTTTGGAGAATTCATTTACATTGATAATTGTTCCGTTAGCACCGGTACCTGCTCCCGAGACGGCACGCAGAGCACTTGCTATAGCCGCGGGTTGGGTGGAGCCAGCCTTCTGGATAGCAAGGGCAATCAGATAAACAGCATCATAGATATGATAGGTAAAAGTAATAGGTGCATTCCCAAAGCGTGTGGAGTACTTTTCCCGGAAAAGTGAATTATTCGGATCATCAAGAGGCGCCGTGGGCAACGTACCCATCATCCCATCCAGTATTGCAGGGTGACCATTTAGAATAAAATCATAGCCAAACGGTCCATCGTTTGAAAAAAACTGGGGTGAATAATCATCGTTAAGATAACCACCCAGAAACATGTCGTGAGTAATTTCTGTGCCATCATGTACATAGGAAGCAATATAAATTGCTTCCGGTTGACCAGTAAAAAGCTCGTTCAAATGAGGTTTAAAATCATAGGTGGACCAATCCTGTAACTCCGGATAGGAAACATAGCTGATTACGGTGTTTGCACCAGCCAGATATTCAAAGGATTCCCTGAATGCCTGTGCCAGACCAACACCCCATGTGGTGCTTGAATAAAGTATACCTGCCGTTTTTTTACCTAAAACATTATATACATATTCAGCCCCGATTCTGGCCTGATAGGCATCCGAGGGTGCAACGCGCCAGACTAAATCATTATCTACCAGTGTGGTGATTTGCTGGTTTGTTGAGCCATGGGAAATCAGCAGCATTCCATTGGGTATTGTTACCTGTTGTGCTACAGCCAGTGTAACATTGGACCAGGCACGACCTCAATCCCTTCATCACACAGGCTTTGCGCTGCTTCCACTCCCATTGTGGCAGAGCCACCGTCGTTTTTGAACACTATTTCAATTTTCCGGTTTAACACACCGCCGGATTCGTTAATTTCTTCAGCTGCCAGTATAGTTGTAAGATATGCTCCCTCATGCGACGTTCTCTCTTCCGATATTGGCAGCAGAAGGCCAATTCTTATCGGGTTGTCGTAGTGCGGCTCACCCTTATCTACCTGATACGGGTGAGAACAACCGATAAAAGCGAGAACCGCAAAGGCCAGGCTTACGATAATACCGCTGGATAATTTGCTCACGTGCATCAACGGTCCTATTCCATAGTGCAATCGTATGCACAAGGGTTAACACACATTTCAGAAAGCTTGTGTGAAATTAATAATCAATCGTCTTTCGAAGCCGGGAATATCGAAATCATTGAAACCGGGATAACTATACTCTTCATCAAAAATGTTATAGACCTTAATGGCGATCGTGGTCTCTTTGTCAGTCAAGAGTTTCAGAGAGTTGGAGGAGATAGTGAAATCCATCAGAAAATATGATCCCAACTCATATCTCTCTGTCCGAAATTTTGTGGGGTCGAAGATGAAGCTGTTGATTTCGCTGGATAAACGGGAGTCTGTAAAGCGGCCTTCAAGATTCAGGTTCAGGTGGTAATTGGTAATTCTGTAATTGGTTCCAAACTTGAACATGTAAGATGGAAACAACTCGGTATCCAGTCTTATCCTTCCACGGATAGGGTGTTCTTTTTCGCTGACACTCTTTTGGAATGAAACATTTGCATAGCTCAACAAATGACGGTAATTGTGCATTGCTTCAATCTCAAGTCCGGCGGAGTTTATCCGGGCAATGTTCTCTGGCTGGATGTTTGACTGGTGACCTAATGGCAGCACCAATTCCACTTTTTCGTTGATCCTGTTTACGAACGCATTCATGTTCAGGTTTAAATTGGCTCCGAGCCGCAATCCAATTGCAGCCTCAAGGGTTTTTGCTTTTTCTGGTTTAAGGCCGGGGTTGCCCACAACGCCCTGGGGAAGGATATAGTTGGAAAACAATTGAACGGATGAAGGGGCTTTATAGGATGACCCATACAATAGCTTAAGATAGATCGCCCCGGATAATTGATAAACGCTGGCTAATCTCAGGTTATAAACATTTCCGTAAATATTGTGTTCGTCGTATCTGAGACCTGCGGTAAAACCCAATGAATTGTTCGGATAATAAATCGACTGAAGATACACGCCTGTATTAGTAAAATTTTTCTCGCCATATTCCAAATTTTGAAGCGGAAACTTCTGGCTGTTCGAATAATTTAAGTAGTGGGTTTGCAAATCCTGAATGTCGGTTGTATGATCGAAACCAACCGTTAGATTTTTGTTTTGTGCTATCCTATATTCAAACTCTGCATTTACATCAATCCCTCTGTACCCGACATCTCTTGAGATCCTTGTTGATGGATCAGTATCAGTATCCAGCTCATCGTTACTTGATGGCTGGCCTTGGGCATATGCCAAAGAAAATTTTCCCGTAAAATTATCGCTCAACTCTCTGGAATAATTACTTCGCAAGTGAAAATTGTGGATACTGATCCTGTTGTTGTGAGTTAAAACAGCCCAGTCCTGAAACTCCCCAAAGCTGTCCAGCGATTGATAATTGAACTGCATATTAAACTGACCGATTCGCTCGTCCTCATAATGAAACTTGGAAAAAACACTTCGTGGTCTGGATATTTCATTCTCACTGTATTGGTCACTTCTATATAACGCTGCCCCTGGAACATTTACTGGAGAGACTCCCGACTGATCACTTCTACTCATCACTCCCGCAGCGATAAAATCAAAATTACCCGATTTCCCGCCCACCGTCACGCTTGAGCCGTAGCCATCCAAATACTTTGAGTTTCCCAAATGCATCGACAACTCGCCCCATTTCTCCAGTTTGCTCCTTCTTGTTACAATGTTGATTACACCCAAAAATGCGTTGGAGCCATATAGGGCAGAAGCTGGTCCCCTGATTATTTCGATTCTATCTATCACGCTGAGTGGAATCAATTCATTTCCCAGAAAATTCTCTGAACTAGGCCTGTACGACACAGGCTGACCATCAATCATCACTTTTACGATACGAGACCACGAGCGCATTCCCCCGTTAATACCACGCAGGCCCAGATTGTACTGGAAACGGTCGTGCAGTAAGTTAATCCCTGCGACACTTTGCAGAGCTTCTCCCACTGTACGATATCCTCGGTCTCTAATCTATTGCTGTGTTATGATCGAAATTATTGCAGGAGCTTCACTGATCTTCTGTTCTTTTTTTGTGGCGGAGACTATGCTAATATCTACAAGTTCTTCCAGGGACATGTCCAGGAAATCGCTGATGTCTTGCGCATATGCATTGGGCCCACAGGCAAGAATACAAGCGATAAAAATCAATATAATCCTGTTCATCAATATAACTCCTCAAATACTCACTATATCCCGGTAATGCTATCTGAGTTCAATATAATCAAATCCAACCAAAATGCTATTTGAAGAATTGCTGAATAACCTGTCCCCAAGACGGTACCATAAATAAATCAAGAACTCAAGTGAATGCGCTTTTTTATCTTTTCTGGTCGTATTTCTTCCTCAAATTGTCTTGCTTTCCAACAGTGCATTAATGATTTCTCTGTTCAGCAGTTCAACCTCATCTGAAAAGTAATCAATAATCACAATAACCAATTCTAATCCTCATTGTATTCTACCTAAGCTATGTGATAGATATATCATGGCAACATATCATACTCTCCACGAGACCAATCCATCTATCTCGATTCTCTTGGCTTGCACCGGGTGAATCTTGAAAATATTCACCAACTATTGTCAGTTTATGAGCTTCTGACAACTAGCCCAGCAGACTCTTTGAGGGAAGAAAATGCACATGAATTTTATACAAATGGCGGGCCCAACGGTACAGTTATCTTTTCTGCGGGATATTCCTCATGAATTGATTGACCAATTCTGGCGGTGGTGCTTTATCTATGTTCGCTTGAAAGAGGCCGTGATTGTGGCCGAGCGTATGTCCTTGCCTCTCGGTTCTATTTTCACTACTCCCACTTTTTGGTCAAACGGCTCTTGGTCCACACTGTCGTCAAAACCCATCGAGGGTTCGATACAGATATACTCCTTCTCAGGCTCAGACCAGAGGCCGAAATGGCTAAAATCCCTAAAATCCACCCGCAGATCGATCCCCGAAGCCGGGTCTTCCAGAGTGAGTGAGCGAAGGGCTGGATTGTCCACCTGGAACAGCATAGTGGCATCCAGCTCTTCTTCTGTTCGCCGGATCGGCCTGTCAGTACCGAGCTGCAAATTCTCTCCTGTAAGCTGGCACTTGTCGTTGACTCCAAACCTGGTAATTGAGCCGCCTTCAGGCATCACCAGACGGCAATCAGCCTTGGAACCCTTGCCGGGCACCACTGGAGCACGCAGGCCGGGGTGCCAGCCAAAGCCACAGAACATTGTCTCGGTCCCTGTGTTGGTCACCTCGAATGTTATGCTCAGCGAATTCCCCTTCAGCGCGTAAGTGAGCTCGAGTTCAAAATCAAAAGGAAAATTCTCCCTAATTTCCGGCGTGTGAATCATCCTGTAGCGAATGTGGGCATCTTCCTGCTTGCCGGTTTCGACTATTTCGAACATGCTGGTGCGAGCAAACCCGTGCCCGTCCAAGCGGATTACCTTATCTCCCACCCTGGTCACTCCGTACTTGATTCCTCCCACGCATGGAAACATGACCGTTGCGTGCCCGCCCCAACCCGATTCCGGCTTATCAATACATGAATCGTACCACAGCAGTGGGATCTCCGCGCCCGTGGCAGGATCGGTCACCCGGAACCCGATAACTTCGCAGCCCTGGCGATTTATCAGCGCATGAGAGCCACTATCGGTATCCAACAGTTTGTCAATTTTGTTTGTGCTATCTGTCAAAACCTGGTATTCATCCACTTTATCAGCCTTCTTTCTGCCGCACCCCGGAACTATCAAACCACTTAGTCCCAGTATTGCAGCCGTGTCCTTGATAAACAAACGGCGGCTCGGCTCATTCTTCTTCATCGGATGCCCCCTGTCGTATTCTCGATCTATAATAAACTCCCAGGAATTCCTCTCACGGCCAGTGTACCGATAATTCTTTATCGATATGACTCCGGATATAAGGGTAATACTCTTCCTGGGAAATTCTGTCTCACTAATTTATTGGAGACCAGCAGAAAAAACATGTCCCGCAGCCCCTTCATTTTGTTTGAACAGTCCTTGGTACGCTACTATTTCTTATGGGTACATGGATGAAATGCAGTAGAACGAACCTGCTGTTTCGGCGGGAACTCGCAATCATCAATCAAGGAACGCAACTAAACGAACAACCCCAAAAAGTGAGTTACCTAATTGTCACTCAGCGACCCAGCCTGCATTTGCGCGCACGAAACTTGAGCGGAACTTCCCGGCCGGTCTCCACCGATTCATAGATCGCATTGATCAACTCCAGTGACTTGCGGCCTTCGAGACCATGCACCAGCCCACTGGTCTTGGACTGGATCGATTGGACCACGTTTTCAATGAACAGCCTGTGGCCGAAACCGTAGACATCGGGAGGCATCTGATTATTGTCGGTCCTGATTTCCTCGTCCTGCTCGTTCTTGTCCGCAAAATTCCAAGTTTTAATCTCATTGACCGCGAATCCACCGATTTCTACAGAGCCCTTCTCACCCAGTACCGAGATCGAACCTTCCAGGTCTTCAGGCCGCGTGGCCGTGGTGGCTTCAATAATTCCCAACGCACCGCTGGTGAACTGCAGCATGGCCACACCAGTGTCCTCAACCTCAATATCCACCAACCGGGTTGTGGTTCTGGCAAACACGCTCTCCACCTCACCCATGCACCACTCCAGAAGGTCGATATGGTGGCTGGCCTGGGTAGTCAGCACACCGCCGTCCATGGCCCACGTACCACGCCAGGCGTCCTGATCGTAGTAGTCCTGCCTGCGGCACCAGCGCACCCGTACCGTGCCGAGCACCAACTTGCCGAACCGCCCGGCGTCGAGAGCCCGCTTCAGTTGCTGAACCGCCAGATTGTACCGGTTCTGCTTGACTACGAACAGCTTTGTACCAGCCCTGTCGCAGGCTTCTATCATGCTATCTGCATCTTCCAGGGTCAGGGCCATCGGTTTTTCAACCAGAATATGACAACCGTAGTCAGCTATATCCAACACGTGCGCCCCGTGCAGTCCGCTGGGGGTCAGTACGTGGACCAGATCGGGTTTCTCTTGGCGGAGCATTTCGTGGTAGTCTGTATAGTAAGGGATATCCAGGGCATCAGCGCAATCCCGCGCACGCTGCTCCACGATATCGCAGACTGCGCATAACTGGGTTTGTTCGATCGCCTGAAGGCAGGCAACGTGTTTTTTGCTAATCCGGCCGCAACCGATCAGAGCAACTTTAAGCATAGAGATATTTCCCTCAATCAAATATTGGATGTGGTTTTTTCCAAAAAACCATCATTTTTCATGCCAGACCAACTGAATCGTTGTCACCATCCTCTGTCAGCTCTGCGTAAATCTTGCTGTAGCGTTCAATAAATTGCTTAAGGGAAAATTCCGCGTGAGCCGTTGCAATACAGTTCTCCCGCATCAAATCCTTGTCACGCCTGAGATTCTCCCCAAGTACAGCGGTCGCTACCGCGCCATCCAGCACGGCGCCGATCCGGTATTTTCCCAGGATGTCGATTATTCCTGAATTCTGGGGGTGAGTCAGGACCGGAAGGCCCGCCGCAAGGTATTCGGCGAACTTAATAGGCAAAAATGTTTCGCTGGTCAGGAAATCATCCAGCACAAGCAGTGACCAGTCGGCCGCGTTGAGATATCCGGCCACATCTCCCGCCCCGACATCCAGCGTCTTCCAATCCTTATCACGACACAGCCCGTTTGCCTCGAGTTGCATCGCCAGTGGCTCCAGTCTTTTCTCATCGGAACTGGTTAAAACAAGGAAAAAACTTTCCGGGCCGATAGCCTGGCAAAACAGTTTCACGCACTCGGCCATCCTGCCAGCCGGGTATCTCCCCCCCAGGGTGCCGGAATACAGCAGTACTGTCCGGTTCTCTATTCTCAGCTCGCGCCTGCGGATCTTGCCATGAGCACC
>JABHWQ010000336.1 GCA_018657655.1 Chloroflexota bacterium
GCGTATGTGCCGCCACCGCCGCCTCCGGGTGATCCAGGCGCACCGCCACCGCCGCCTCCGGGTGATCCAGGCGCACCGCCACCGCCACCTCCGGGTGATCCGGGTGCACCGCCGCCACCGCCACCGGATGCGTATGTGCCGCCACCGCCGCCGCCGCCACCACCACCACCTCCGATGTAGATCGGAAGGCAGAGAATAATAAAGGGGGAGCCTCGCAAAGAGGCTCCCCCTTTTCTTTTCTTAAGTTCTATCAGGTAGCGTAAATATAAGTGTGTTAGCTAGAGTCTACGTGCAATTAACACATTGTCCAAAGATTGCCAGGTGCCTGATATCCGGGGAGAAGTTATATTTGTCCTTCAGCATATCTTTGAGTGGATTAAAAGCCTCCTCCTCAATTTCGATTGTTCGTCCACAGTTCTGGCAGATCAGATGGTGATGATGCCCTTTGTCAGAATGATGATAATAAAGCTTATTGCCACCGAGGTCGGCTTCATCAACCATATCCAGTTTCTTAAGGAGATCTAGAGTTCTATAAATTGTGGATTTGTTCACCTCCGGGAATCTGGCACACACCTGTTTGTGAATTTCTTCCGGGGTGATGTGCTTTTCCGCTTGGTGAAGCACATCCAGGATCATCGATCGTTGCGGCGTCATGCGGTATCCCTTGTCCTTTAGCTCCTGATGGCAACTCATGCATCTATCCCTTATCCCGTTTGTTCCACGATTATCCTGGCATTTTGGAAATCGATTTCCTTAATAATACCTTCAATTTCTTTCTGTTCGCCGAAAAGAGAACGCAGATTCAGCTTTTTCCCATCAACTCGCACCGTTGATATATCTTCCATAATGAGATCTTCTTTTTCGACTTTACCTAAAAATGCTTTAGCCAGACACATAATGCCCCTCCTAAGGAGTTTCCTATACCCACCTTTTTGAAGCTTTGTTCAGAGATTCATTGGCTTTATTGAGATGTTCTACGGCTTCCATAATATCATCATGAACCGCGCTTTCCCCGAATCCATTTGCTTTATCAGCCCATTGCCGGAATTCGTCAGCATGCTCTCGATTGTGTTCGATCCAGTGTTCCATCAAATGTTTGAGTTTTTCCCTGTCTTCCATATGATCCTCCGTAGGGGTTTTACTGAAGTATTAAGCAGAAACCTTATCTCAAATCAAGTGTATCAGGACTCGGTCAATGATGGCAATGCGTGAGAGTATGGATAGCTTACCTTTTGTATCGTGGCTATTGAGCAGGGTTGTGACATGAAGGTAAACGTGTACATTAAAGATTACCACTATATATTCTTGGGGGTATACACCCATATCAAATGAGGGGTAGCCCCGTGTTTTTCAAGGAATAGAGGGTCTAACATAAATGTAGCATAAAGGAATTGTAAACGAATGAAGATCAAATTTACGAAGGATGAAGGAAATACGATGAAAGACATTGTAAGCGTCGTTAATATAAAGGATATAGAGAAACTTTGGAAGGGAGGTGACGAGATGTTGAGAATAGCGGATTTCAATTTTATCAGTAGTTGCATAAGGGGCGAGCAAGGAGCAATTTTGTTCCGAAACATAATTGAGGATTGTTCTGAGAAGAAAGCGGACGAAACCAAAGAGAAAGAAACTGAGCGCACCAAAATGAAAGTATGGGGGATGCTCTCGCCTGAGGATGAAGAAGCCGGATTCGGTCTTTATCTGGATAGCGACTGTTACGTGATACTTCTGTATTATAATGACGCTATCGTAGCTCTATTCGATCCTAACGACTATACGATGCCGGAATTGCGTGAAGTAGTGGGCAAGGTAATCCAGGCGGTACATCTCAATCCCTTGGTTGTTTGTGCAGGGAACGCTCTCTGGTCACGTAACTAGAAAAATACCACACCATTTTATCGACTCCTTATTTTTTGGAAGAATCGCCACACAGCTTGAGATGTGGCGATTCTTCTTTTCAGGAATCAGCCTCATAGACCAGATGCCCCGCTACGATTGTTGCTATCACCTTTCCTTTAAGAACAGTCCCGGCCAATGGTGTGTTCTTGCCTTTCGATACAAAGTTGTTCGGGTTTACCGTCCATTCAGCGCAAGGGTCGAAGATGGTGATATCAGCGGTGGAGCCTATTTTCATGGTTGCCGAAATCTGGGGATTCCCAAGTATTTTTGCGGGTTCGATGGTGAGTTTCGAAATAATGGTTGCCAGATCAATGCTGCCGCGATGAACCAGTGTCATAAGACTACCAAAAGCCGTTTCGAACCCACTGATTCCAAATGCTGCTTGGTCAAAACTTTGTGCTTTATCGTCGTGCGTATGAGGGGCGTGGTCAGTGGCAATGGCATCGATCGTGCCGTCACGCAGCCCGGCAATTAAAGCTTCGATATCATTCATAGTCCGTAATGGGGGGTTCACCTTCGCATTCGTGCCATGTTCTATTACAGTCTCTTCGGTGAGAGTCAAATGATGTGGTGTGACCTCGGCAGTAATGCTGATACCTTCATCCTTGGCTTTTCGGATCAACTCAACAGAGCCAGCTGTACTCACGTGTGCGATGTGGAGTAGCCCTCCAGTATCCTTGGCCAGGGCTATGTCCCTGGCGATCATGGTCTCTTCCGCGGCGGCTGGTATACCTTTATATCCTAATCTGGCTGATGTCTTGCCCTCGTTCATCGCTCCATCACCGGAGAGGGCCAGGTCTTCGCAGTGGTTCATAATCGGAATACCCAGCGCTTTACTTTGTTCTAATGCCTGTCGCATGATCTCAGAATTGTGAACCGGGCTTCCATCATCGCTGAATGCGACTGCTCCGGCATTATGCAGGTCGTCCAAATCCGCTAGTTGCGCCCCATTGCGTCCTGCAGTCACAGCAGCTATTGGAAGTACTCTAATGACACCTTCTCTCTGAGCAATTTGTAGGACCTGTCCCATGACGTCTCGTGTGGCTATTGGCGGATTGGTATTTGGCATGCAGCAAACGGTGGTAAACCCGCCCTTGGCGGCGGCCATGGTTCCTGTGGCGATGGTCTCTTTCTCCTCAAATCCCGGCTCTCGCAGATGGCAATGGAGATCCACAAACCCGGGGGAGACAATCAAACCGGTGGCAGCAAATTGGGGAAGTTGGGGATCGTCAATGATTATATACTCACCTGTTTGAGCGATCGTGCCATTGGTGATTAGAACGTCGCCGATGCAGTCCAGTCTGCTGGCGGGATCGATTACTCGGCCATTACGAATCAGTAAATTCATTGATTGTACCGTTTGCGTGACTTTCGGTAATTATACCATGTCATAGGCGCGCTTCCAATTCCGCTACGATCGCGTCCGTACCCGATGCGCTGATCTAATCCGGTTCAGAGTTCCTTTCATGCCGAGGAATATACTTGCTAAAATATTAAGATGGTCCAACGATTCCAACGGTAGACAAACTCACTACTTTTTGGTACTATTTTAAGGTTGACTGTTTTTATGGCGTGAATTGCTTGACAATAGTAACTGCGGATGCTTTAATTTGATATTGTGACTAATAGTGATTTGGGTATCCAAAGAAAGGGGCGGAGGAATTGCCAACTGTAAATCAATTAGTAAGAAAAGGTCGCACCACTTCAAAGAGGAAACCAAAGGGGCCGGCCCTGCATGTTGCCTACAGTTCTCTGAAAGGGCGAACTGCCAAGGTTAAGAAAGCATCACCTCAGAAACGAGGGGTTTGTCTTCAGGTAAAGA
>JABHWQ010000516.1 GCA_018657655.1 Chloroflexota bacterium
CGCTGACAATGCGTATAGTGCCGGTGTGGGATTTCACATCCTCGACTGATCGTAAATCAGAAAACCTACTGGTTCCCACATAGAGATTGCGCCGTCCATATCCCAGGTCACGGACCCTGACAATTGCATCACCATGATATTTAACCAGCAATTCCTGAATCCAATCGAACCCGCAAATTGCCAGATCATAATTGCCAATGGCAACCTGAATGGCCAGGTCTTTTTCATGAAATACTTTGGTAAAAAGATCCTTGAACCTATCTGATTTTGGACGATACGATCTGCTTTTTTCATGGTAATCGGCATATCCAAATCCAGCCTTTTCAAGAAAAGCCGCAGTATTGCTTTGGAGCCATCCTTTAGGCAGGGCAAGCTTCAATGTCACTTGGAATCCTCTATCTCTTGCAACAGCTTACTCGGTGAAAGGCCGGACTCTTCTTTGCCGTTCCTATTATCTCGCAGACTGACTATGATTTCTTTTCTTACTTCTTCAAGGGTAACCATCCACCGACCACCAACCTCACTGCTACAACCACAATCAAGCGTTACTATATGCCCTTTTTCCCGCAACATACTCGCCACTGCAAACGAACCTTTTAACTCCTCGATCTTCCCGGTCTTACAGGTTAACAGGATTGTCTCGGGATCATATGGTTCATCAGTATCGATGACGGACTGAACATTATCCATCAGAAGCGCGAAACCGGAAGCCGGTATATTTCCTCCGCCTACAAGTGGTATTAGCTCATCATACCGTCCACCCTTCCCCATCAACTGTCCTGAATAGTAAAACTGGAATACCATTCCGGTATAGTACTCAAATCCTTCACCTGAAGCGAAATCCACCCGGTATTCCTGACCTATGCCATCCAGAAGATGGGCTATCTGAGCCATATCATCTATCGAAGACCTGATCTTTGACAGTCCCTGAGGCAATACGCTTTTTAGGTTCTCCAGATATCCCAGAGATTTCCCCTGTACCTCAAGTAATAACTTTAGAAATCTTTTGACCTCCTGCGATTCTCCCTTGATCTTGCCAAGTAAATTTACATCGCCTGTCAAGATTTCCTTTAACCTCTTTGATTGTTCTTCCTCATCAAGGCCTAATTCCTGCAACAGTGTTTTAAACAAACCTACGTGTGATATCTTGACGTCGATCGATTTAATCCCCATATTTTGCAGGATTTCCAACGCGAGCATGATCAACTCTGCATCACCGCCCGGATCACTCCCTCCGATCAGCTCTGCACCGCATTGCCATTGCTCTCTCGATTCCTGCCCCGTTCCTTCAAAAGAGAACACATTTTCAACGTAACAAAGTCTGGCAACCGGCATATCAGATAGGCTTTCCACATATAATCTTGCCGACGGAATAGTCCCATCGGGACGGAGCACAACTCTCTCACCACTCCATCCATCCCAATCAAGAAACGAGTACACCCTGCTGAGCATTTCCGGGCTCAGGGTTCCGGCTGAGGTAAACAGGTGCAAATACTCCAAAGTTGGGGTGCGGATTTCTTCATAACCCCACAAATAGCAGGATGAACGGAATGCCGCCTCAACCTTGCGGAATCCTCGCATATCTTGTGGGAACATGTCCCGGGCACCTTTGCACCTTGCGATATTCATACTTCTATCTCCAGCTACAAATATGGGTTCACTTTTGAGTTCGGTACCGCTGCATGCTATTAAGATGGGCACCAAGTAAAGAAAGGTCCTCTGTTGGCAGGTACGCAAATGATGCAGCATCCAAAAGGACATTTACAGCCGGTTGCACTTCTTCATCGCCAAGATAGAGGATACACGCCATTGGTATCTTCGGCAGAGCCCGGAAACGAAAGCCGGCGTCGCCAGTGCGAGTTATCGGCTCTCCACCCAGGGCAAGACATCCGCGTTTGAATCCTTCTATATCATCACCGAAAGCCTTTGTGAGCGGGTTTATGCTCATGTTCAGAAATCTCTGTTCAAAGAAATTGCCACCGGGTAATTGTCGATAGGCGATCCATTTGTCTGCCACAGCGGTACCATCAGCCTGGCTCAGGTAATGCATAAGAAGCACTCGTAGCCACTTCGGATACCCTTCTTCACCACCCACCTCTTCCACTTCACCATCAGGGTGACTGATCAGAAAAGTGCGGTTGAAAAATTTCACAACGAATTTTCCATTCTTAAAATCAGTGCCGCTTTTTGAAGCAGCCACAAATGGGCTCAGTTTTCCAAAATCCTCTAGTGCTTTATCTACAGCATCTTCGAATGACATCTTTAATTCCTCTCTAATGAAAGCACTTTCATCTTAACATATTCTACCTGGGCACAAAACCGCAAATAACAAAACAAATGTCATTTAATAAGATTTGAAAGGAGTTACGGGGACAAGTATTATTTACTAATTGGCTAGGTAATAGCTAGTTCGGGATTGTAAACACGTCTTCCAGACTGATAACACACATTCTACAAACCGCTCACAGCTTCATTTGCAAAACACGCAATATTGAGTGGATCATTTAATAGCTCATGAGGTTTTCCCCGGCATTTATCCGGCACCTGAACCATACAGGTCAATGAAGGCTTTAACTGAAGGGGGTTCAACCAGTAGCTTTTCAATCTCTTCTGCAATTTCAGCTCTTTCAGGATTGTTTTCCCATGCCTTCCAGTCATTAAAATTTCGCCATGTACTAATGACCAGGTGAACATCGTCATGCTCGGCAGAAACTAGTGTTTCTCCCGATATATATCCAGGTTGTTTCACGGCCAATGCCCTCAACTGGACGGATAATTCAAGGAGACTACCCAGACAACCCTGTTTGATCCTGCGTTCAATTAGTATCTTTGCAGACATCGTCGCCTCCCTATCAAAGATTGGAAGAAGTATAGCTATAGGATACCTTTGTTGTCAAGTAGTTCTATTGTACGATTAAATACAGCCACTATTTGCATAAATCCGCTAACAAGAGATCCATTGCCAATTCCCCTTCCAGTCTCCCCGTTTTAATAGAGAGATCGGTTATCAACAACTTTTTATAAGTCTCCTCAAGTTTCCTGGACGGATACCCCCTAGCTTGATCCAGGGTTTTCCCCAGCACATATTCAGATGTCACACCAATCCTGTTCCCGATCTTACTCGTCGGAACTTTTTGTTCCATTAGCGCTTTCACCTGAATTAACAGACGAAACTGCCTGGTTATCATGTATAGCAGATATGGGGGCGCTGACCCTTCATTCAACTGGAGATGCATCAGACGAGATGCTGTTCCCAATCGCCGCTGTACTATGGCATCAACCATTTGGAAAATATTGGATTCCCTGACATATCCCACCAGCAAGTTGATATCATCCTCTTCAATCACTCGTCCTTCCGCATAAAGGCAAAGTTTATCGATCTCATTTGATAGTATCCACAAGTTGTTCCCAATCAAGTCAATCAAAAGCCTCAATGCCTTTGGGGATATCTCGCCGCCATTCTTCTTTATTCGCGTTCGTAGCCAATTGGGCAAATCTTTACCTCGAAGATCCAGGGGGGTACATTCTTTGACTTCGGCAACTGGGGTCAGTTTCTTAAGTAGAGGGTTGGTCTTGCTGAGCTTATTCTCTATCAATACCAAGATAGTGCTTTCCGGCATAACCGATTCGGCGAGAGATTCCCACTCTTTTAA
>JABHWQ010000073.1 GCA_018657655.1 Chloroflexota bacterium
CATCAAGCGCTTGATGCGAAGAGGAGTCATGGCCAATGTGAATCAATCCGTTGACTATGACATCGCTGCCGAAGTGGCTATTGAATTGGGCCGTGAGCCTCAACCTGAGCAAGAGGAAGGAATTTCGGTTGAGGTAAAGGAAAGCCCTGTTTCCAAGAAAGAAGCAAAGGCACTCAGACCCCGTCCTCCGGTTGTTACTGTTCTGGGTCATGTTGACCATGGTAAAACCAGTCTCCTTGATGCTATCAGACATGCCAATGTCACGGCTGGAGAGGCAGGAGAGATTACGCAGCATATCGGGGCGTATCAGGTAGTAGTTGATGATCATGAGATCACGTTTATAGATACTCCTGGCCATGAAGCTTTTACTGCAATGAGAGCCCGGGGAGCAAAAATAACGGATATTGCAATACTGGTAGTTGCGGCGGATGATGGAATAATGCCGCAAACCATTGAAGCTATTTCCCATGTTAAAGCAGCAGAAGTCCCGATTATTGTTGCCATTAACAAAATAGATAAACCCAATGCTGATGTTGATCGCGTAAAACAGCAGCTTACTGAGCATAACTTGGTCATCGAGGAATGGGGTGGTGACGTGATCGCTATCCAGGTATCAGCTAAGACGGGGGATGGCCTCAAGGAACTGCTTGAGCATATTCTCCTTGTTTCCGAGGTGGCAGAACTAAAGGCAAATCCCAGTGTTGCCGCTAGCGGTGTATTGCTTGAAAGCAAGCTGGATAATACCAGAGGTACCCTAGCCACTCTGGTTATCCAAAAAGGTACTCTTAACGTAGGGGATATAGTGGTAGTGGCTGGTTCCTATGCGGGTAAGATCAAAGCTATGTTTGACCATGAGGGGAAACGTATTAAATCTGCGGGTCCCTCTGTGCCCGTAGAGATAATGGGCCTCAGTGAAGTGCCTCAAGCTGGAGATCCTTTTGTTGTGGTTGCGGATGAGAAAAAAGCACGAGCTATGGTTGACGAGTCCCGAGTTCAGCAACAAGAGAACAAATCCAAGACTCCAACCCTGGATGATGTGTCATCGCAGATAAGAAGTGGGGAAGCCAAGGGTGTGAACCTCATCATCAAAGCTGACGTGCAGGGTAGCATTGATCCCATCAAAAATTCCCTTGAGAGATTGGAAAATGAAGAGGTCAAAGTAAGAATTATTCATTCAGGAAGTGGTGCGATAACTGAACACGATATCATGTTGGCCATTGCGTCAAATGCGGTAATTGTTGGCTTTAATACCCGTATAGAACCCAGGGTTATGCGCCTTGCGGAATCTGAAGGGGTTGAGATACGGAACTATCAGATAATCTATAAACTTATTGAAGATATCGAAAAGACTATAACCGGAATGCTGGAGCCTACTTACATTGATGTCACAGAAGGACA
This sequence comes from Chloroflexota bacterium, assembly GCA_018657655.1. Taxonomy (GTDB): domain Bacteria; phylum Chloroflexota; class Dehalococcoidia; order SZUA-161; family SpSt-899; genus JABMQN01. The sequence goes on from JABHWQ010000073.1 coordinate 1,399, forward strand.
CGCCGAAGTCCGAGTGTTGTTCAAAGTGAAGGGTGGAGCAATAGCCGGTTCGTATATCATCGATGGCAAAGCTACTAAAACGAGCTTGGCAAGGGTTCTGCGCAAAAACGAAGTCATTCATGAATCTGTGATTAACAGTCTGAAGCATTTCAAAGATAACGTCACCGAAATGATCTCGGGTTCTGAGTGTGGCGTAGGTGTAGAAGGATTCTCTGATTTTGCCATTGGCGATATCGTTGAGTTCTATCACAAACAAAAACAATGAGCAGTCGGCGGCAGAAGCAGGTCAATCAGACAATTCGCCGCGAACTGAGTGATATCCTCTCCCGTCATGTGAACGATCCTCGGATTAGCGGGATTATTTCTATTACAGAAGTTAATGTCTCCCCTGATTTGACCCAGGCAAAAGTGTTTATTAGCGTGATGGGCAGTGAGGAAGAGAAAGCCGAGATATTCGAAGGACTTGCTTCAGCAGCAGAATTCTTACGCCGTGAACTGGGTTCGCGTCTGAGATTGCGCCATATTCCCAGACTTGTATTTGAGAAAGATGATTCAATCGAAAAAGCGGAACATTTGTTCCAATTGATTGATCAGTCTGTGGATAATGATTCTGGCGAGTAGGGGCGGAATTGGGACGTGATGCCATAGATGGTCTTATAAACCTCAATAAACCTAAAGGAAAGACCTCCTTTCAGATGGTATCTTTAGTGAGGCGGTTGAGCGGGGTGCGGAAAGTGGGTCATTCCGGAACACTTGATCCTGATGCCACAGGAGTTTTACCTATCCTCATTGGCCGGCCTACAAGGCTGGCAACTTTTCTAACTGAATCCACAAAAGTGTATCGGGCTGAAGTCGAGTTCGGTATTAGCACTGATACATATGATGCGAGCGGAAACGTTGTTCAACGAGGAGATACATCCGCATTAGCCACTGAGAGAATCGAGGCAGCTCTGGATAGCTTTCGTGGTGTTATCGAACAAACGCCTCCCATGTACAGTGCGATAAAATACCAGGGCAAACCGCTGTATCACTTAGCTCGAGCAGGAGTGGAGGTACCCCGTCAGTCTAGAAAGGTCACTATTTCCCGACTCGAGATTACTGATTGGCAATCCCCG
>JABHWQ010000071.1 GCA_018657655.1 Chloroflexota bacterium
ATTGCAGAATACGCATGGCGATACAATCATAGAAACATGGAAGCTAAAGACAAAATCAAGTCGATTTTACAATTGCTTGAAAACAGATACGAATATAGTGGCTAATTTAGGACTTTACCCTAGATTATATTGGAACCAGTTGTTGTAACGCCATGCTCTCATGGCAGACCCTTACCAGGAGGTAAACCAATTGTATTGTCCACAATGCGGTACACGTGCTTCGAACGATTGGCGATCATGTCCTCAGTGCGGCGCACCTCTGGCACCAACTTCCGGTACCAAGCCGGAACCAAAGATGCCATTTTCCCCAGGTGTATTTGACGATACAGCTGCCGGGCGCCCGAGTCCATGGCTCTATGGTATAGGCGCGGCGCTCATTGTAGTCACTTTCATTTTGGCGATGGTTCTATTTTTCACCGATCTGTTTGGCAGTAATCCGGACACCCGTTTTGTTGTCCCCGGCACCGAGGAACTCGATTTTGACAGCACTAGGGAATATACGATTTTCTATGAGTATCGAAGCTCCATTGACGGTAAGGGATACTCAACCGGTGAGTCTTTAAAAGGAGTTGAGGTTAGCCTCCGCTCAAAAGATGGGGCTCAATCAGTGCCGCTTTCGAATTCATCCTGGGATACCAGCTACGAAATTGGCAGCCGTGCCGGAAAGTCACTGTTTGAATTCGAGATCGAAGAACCCGGCACATACATACTGACTACAAATTACCAGGATGAGACAGCAACACCAAAGGTCGTTTTTGCTATTGGGCCATCCTTCGATATTCTGGGAACCATTTTGAGGAGCTTTGGAATAGGCTTTGGCGGATTTGTACTGGGGGTTCTGGTATTATTATGGGTATTTTTGAAACGGCGTCAAACGGCAGAGCAAGTAACACCACCTCAAATAGATCCGATGGCTATTCAAGTATCGCCCAAATCGAGACTCGCAGTAACTCTACTCGCCTGGTTTCTGGGACCATTCGGTGCACATCGATTCTACCTTGAAAAGTACGGGACAGCGGTACTGCTGCTTTTCACGTTTGGGGGTTTGGGAATCTGGGCTCTGATCGACTTTTTCATGGCAGTTTGCGGTGTTATGAAGGATAAAGACGGTAGGCCGATCACGGTTTGGTGAGGATATGCCCCGCTAGATAACTAGCTTGAATAGATTTGTAAGAATCCATCCCAATCCAATACAAACAGGGAATGTCAGAACCCATGCTACCGCAATGTTTCCAGTCAAGCCCCAACGAACCGCAGAGAGACGTTGAGTAGCTCCAACTCCCATGACTGAAGCGACCGAGCAATGGGTAGTGCTTACCGGAATTCCGAATTGAGAGGCTGTTTCAATTACACCTGCAGCAGCAATATTAGATGCAAACCCGTGTGCTGGTTCCAGTCGGGTCATTTTGAGACCTACCGTTTTGATGACTCTCCATCCACCGAGCGCAGTGCCCAATGAGATGGATGCAGCAGCAGCGACGACTATGCCCCATGGGATGCTATCCCAGTGTCCGGCATCATCTGTATAGAGTACCAGTCCCATCACCATTAGCGCTATGGGCATTTGGCCATCGTTGTTGCCATGAGCATAAGCCAGAAAAGCGGTGGTTAAATATTGTGATCGTTTGAAAAGATTTCTCGCACGGCCTGGAGCAACCTTATAGAAAAGCCAGAATATGATGATCATAATTAGGAACGCTGCAATGAAACCAAGCAGGGGAGCGCATACTACAGCCGCAAGTGTTTTTTCAAATTTACCCCAACCGATATCGCTGCCGGTAGCCAGTCCCGCTCCTACCAGAGCAGCTACTAGCGAATGACTAACGCTGATAGGTAGGCCAAGGTAGGTGGCACCCAGTGTCCAAATAATGGCAGCTCCTACAGCGCCGATTAGTATACTGTATCCTAAATCCCCAGTAACTGCTTCCTCGGTCAGGATGCCTTTACCAATAGTCTTGGCAACAGCGGCACCAATGAGTGCGCCATGAATACATCCGGCAAGATTGCCTACTGCGGCTATGCCGATAGCAACACGGGGAGAAAGTGCCCGGCATCCAATGGAGGCAGCTACTGCATTGGCAGCGTCATTTATACCATTTGTAAAACCGAATCCCAGAGCGACTGTAAAGATAACGACCAGCAAGAACTCATCAAGCATACTTCAGTACTATTCCTTCAAGTACATTGGCCACATCTTCACCACGATCGACGGCATGTTCCAGATTGTCGTAAATATCTCGCCACTTGATGATTTCCTTCACATCAGTCTCTTCTTCGAACAGGTCAGCTACGGCAGCATGCTGCAAATCGTCAGCCTCATTTTCCAGGCGGTGGATCTCAACACAATGGCGAAGGATTTCCTTGAGTTTGCGCGGGTGCCGCAACAAAGGAACAGCTTTGGTTAATTCGATTGCTACCTTGTTGATAATGTACGTTATCTCAGTTGCCCTGGGTGTGGGCTGATCAATGTGATAAAGGAACAACCGTTTTACTGCCCCCTCCATGTAATCCAACATATCATCCATACTATTGGTCAATAGGGCAATATCCTCGCGGTCAATCGGCGTTACAAAGCTGCGATGAAGATTTTCCATGATCTTATGAGTGATTTCATCACCATCGCGTTCCAGCTTCTTTATTGCCCTGGCTTTTTCCCTTGTATTATCGAAGTTATCAAACAGGTCAACGAGTCTCTCAGAAGCGGCCATCAGATTATCGGCGCTCTGATCAAATAAATCGTAGAACCTTTCATTCCGGGGAATTATCCGAATTCTAGCCAATGCGCACCTCCTCGATGGCATGCTCACCTGTTGAGCGTGTGTAATAATTGGGGGTTTTTGGAATTCCGAGGTAACGTGAGGTATGGAGTAGGTATATAGAAAAGGACTGTAAAAAGGATCGAGTAGCGTATGGTTGTGCGGTTCGTATCACTCTATCCACTCAGGTACACTGTAGACTTATCCAAAACCACAACCATTGTAAGGAAGGTTGATACAGGGTGTCAAGATTTCCTAAGAGATGTGAGGGATATTGATGAGCTTGACTACGAATCCATACTAGGATAGTATATGGGCACTTTGTTGATTACATCATTTGGAGTATCAACGTCCAACCTTGGTGGTATAGTAACAGATCAATAAAGATAATTCATATACAGGAGAAAATCATGGAAGAGCGAATCACCTATTTTGAGAAACGAGGTGAAGTCAATACACAACAAGTTCTGGCACTAGCCAAAGAAAGAGCACAAGCCAGAGGAATTAGCAAAGTCGTTTTAGCTTCAACCAGGGGGGAAGCAGCCAAAGTCGCCGCAGAGGCGTTTAAGGGGACAGACATTCAATTGGTGGTAATTCCGTGGCAATTCGGTTTTGCAGATACTCAACCGTTCCCGCAAGAACTGGTGACCGAACTAGAATCTGCGGGCCATCGAGTTCACTTCGGCACTATGCTGTTTCATACCGAAAACTTGTATGGCAATAAGGTTCCAGAACATATGGCCAACCTGCTCCGCATTTTCGGGCAGGGAACCAAGGTCTGCATCGAGATCATCATGATGGCCTGTGATGGCGGATGTGTTGTACCCGGGGAACAGGTGATTGCCATAGCCGGTACGGCATCAGGGGCAGATACTGCTATGGTAGCCCTCGCGGCGTCAAGCACAAAAATGCCCCGGATTAGAGTTAACGAGTATATTTGTAAGCCACTAACAATACCAAAACCTGAAATTACCGCCACCTAGAATACTCGATCTATAGTGTATGTAGAATCCTATTAACGGCAAAATGGCTGGCTCGGCAAGGGCCAGCTATTTTGTCTCCAGTTTCCACCCTCCGATACCACGAGTGGTGAGGATGTTTTCAGCCCCACCGATCATCTCGTCGATCAATTCTTTGGCTGTCGGCACTTTATCGATGAAACCAATTGCCAAAGATACAGTATCAAGCCCGGCTTCTCTCGGCACTCCCGCCCTCTCCGCGTTCCCTGCAGCCTGCATTATTTCTTTGGTTCCCTGTGCCCCCATTAGCGCCTGAAGTTCTTCAGCAGTTGGTGTATGCATTATGGGATCGCGCCACTTGGGATCGTAGGGATCGGCCTCTACTAATACTTGTTGACGTCGCTCTGCGAGGGGACACTCTTTGACAGCGCAGAAAGCTGTTCCCAACATCACAGCTTCCGCCCCAAGTGCCATCGCACCAAGAAATGTACGCGAATCACCGATACCACCTGCAGCTATCACCGGAATTTTCAATGCATGTGCAGCCAGCGGAACACTGACAAATGTCGTAAGCATATTGGGACTTTTAAGCCCCGCTCCTTCGAGCCCCATAATACAGACAGCATCCGCTCCGTGCTTTTCAGCCGAAAGGGCATGCTTGACCGATTGCACCTTGTGATACCAAAGTAGCCCTGCTTCCTTAATTCGTTTGCCGTGATCTTCGGAGCGATATCCGGCGGTTTCGATCACGGGAACCCTCTCCTCTATTGCGACCTCGCGCAACGGGACAAGGATTGGATCGACTGTGGGGCTCAAATTTACCGCAAAGGGTTTATCAGTCAGTGATCTGCATTTCTGTATCTCCGCCCGAAGCTTTTCTGGTGTCTTGAGAGTCCAGGCAGTGATCATACCCAACCCACCAGCATTCGATACCGCCGCCGCCAGTTCCGCCTTGCCGATCATGGCCAGTGCACCCTGTATGATAGGGTATTGAATACCAAGTTGTTCTGTGATCCTTGTCTTCCATTCCATGCATTCACCTTCCGCAAACATATTCACTGGAATTGAGGTGGCCTCTTACCACCAAGAAAATTCTTGATCGCATGCTTCCCCATTTCGGCCACCGCTTTCTTGCGCGGCATGGATCCAAGTAAAAGCATCGTGCGTTGATTTGGCTTTCCGGTGATAATACTTGGCTGCTTCCCAAGCGCTCGCAGGGCCTCACTCACAACTTGTTCCGGGGTCATCACGTATGCCCCTTTGGCCATGCCTTTCTCGTCCATGGAACCCTTCAGCCCCGGAGAGGACGTCATTCCGGCAATGCACGCCAGAACATCAACGCTGTATGGCTTGAACTCATACCACAAGCTTTCTGCCAGTACAATATTATATGCTTTGGTCGCCGCATAATGCGAATAATACGGCGATCCGCGCAAACCCGCGCCGGACGACATTAAAATGATACCGCCCCTTTTTCTCTCAATCATCTTTCTTCCTAAATGGTACGTCAGGCTCAATGGTCCGCGGCAATTGATATCCAGTCGCGCAAGCTCGTCTTCAATAGTCGAATCAAAGAAAGCCCCGACGCTTGCTAAACCAGCATTGTATACCAGGAAACCGATTTCAATATCCTGCGTCTTCTCGCTCACCACATCCATTAATTGAGGGCTCGCCAGATCCAGTTCGATGGTTCTCGTTTCTATGCCAAACTGTCGCTCAAGCTCCGTTGCTTTGGATTCGAGTAGTTCTGGTCTGCGCGCAACAAGTGCAATATTCAACCCTCGCTCCGCCAGTGCTGAAGCATAGGCTCCCCCAATCCCCTCCGATCCGCCCGCGATCAAGGCCCAGGGTCCACATTTTTCTTTGAACTGAGTTGAAGACCTCGCCATTGTGCTACTCTCGGTTATCAACAGCTTACTGTTCCGTCATGGAGAACATTTCTTCAGATGCCGCTGCCGAGAACTCAATTCCACCATCAATATCAAACATCCGGCCTGTGATCCAATCCCCGGCCGGTGACGCCAGATATAGCGCCATTAGAGCAACATCTTCCGGTTGTCCCCATCTTTTTAATGGAACCGCTTCAGTGATGATGTCGCGCAGTTTTTCGGGAAACAAGGCGGTTACCTCTGTCCATATTGGTCCGGGGCGGATGGCATTCACCCGAACATGAGGGGCCAGCTCCCAGGCAAGTGTCTGGGTGATGGAATTCATCCCGGCTTTGGCGGCCCCATACGCGGGCAGCCCCAGGCTGGCATGTACCGAGTCCCGACTGGAAATATTGATGATGACACCTGATTTTTGCTCCAGCATAACCTTGGCAAAGGCCTTGCTGCAAATGAACGCACTCGTAAGAGAGAACCTCAAATCGGTCTCGAACTGGTGTTCATTCATTTCCATCATTTTGGTGAAAGTGGCACCGGCGGCATTGTTGACCAGGATATCGATATGCCCAAACGTTTCTCTTGCTTTTTGTACCAATTGTTCCACTTGATCGCTTTTGGTAACGTCGCAGGGTATGGCAATCGAACGGCGACCCATTGATTTGATTTCCTCTGCAGTAGCCTCAATTTCCCCCACTGTTCGTGATGTGCAGACAACGTCGGCTCCAGCCTCAGCGAAAACCCTGGCGATTACTTTGCCTATCCCTCTTCCGGAACCAGTCACTATGGCGACTTTATCCGTCAAATAGAATCGCTCCAAAACCATTTTGAACCTCCGTCCTTCTATCTTGCGCTTCAATTCACCCTTCGACAAGCTCAGGCCGAACGGAAGCCACTGCAGTTTCAACGCTCAACCCGTTCGCACTGAGCTTTGTCGAAGTACAAACAGAAGTAGACTCAATTACCAAAGGGCAACCAAAGATACCAGTGCATGTCACAATCAATCATGGAAACACCGTCAGAGATGATCCTGCCTCGTCAGTACTGGCGATAACGACGCTGTACGTGTTCCTGCCGGATACGGATTTGCTCGCGTCGCTCTTGTGCTGATACTGTACGCACGTCCGAGGGTAAATGGGCTCGAATCTCGCCGAAGGCCACCTTCGTTGCCTTGATGGTCGGCAGCTCATCCGGGTTCATGGTATAGCTCCAACGAGTAGCCATGAATCCTTGTGAAAGGTTCGTCGTATCTAACCAATTGGGAACACAGGGATCACGATGTGCTATCACATAACGCTTCGCACCATCGCTATCCAATTCCGCCTGGAAATCGTTTAGGCTGCTGATATGGTTCGCATAATCCAGCGATTCACCCCAAAGATTGGAGAGATGGAGGCCCATGAATGCTGGTGAAACAGGTGTCCGTATCTCTACGATGAGCGCTTCATCCTCACCGAGATCATAGACACCCCCCGCATAAACGTTCGTGCTTTGACCGCCGCCAGTTGCCAGATTGGCCGGGGCCGGGTCGTTGAAAGCATTGCGGGGCATGAACTGCTTGCCATCGCCATTCATATCCTGATAAGTCTCCAGAACAACCGAGTAGAACTCGTTCCAGAACCGCATCTGCTTATTGACTATCTCACCAATTCTTTCCATTTGGCCAGCGGCCCGTGTCGAATCTAGCGGAGCCGGGTGTGCCCCCTCGTTGCCTACACGAGCAATTTGGAGATCGAGAGCATCTTCCTGCCCCCAATCATAGAACAGCTCCCTTACAACCAAATATTTTCCGGTATGATCGACATTCTTGGTCGTCCCATGAGGATTACTTTGCTGCCGGATAGTTTTGGTCGCTATGAAATTTCCCATGTGCCCTTCGGGACGCTCCGGCGCTAACAAGACTTCGAAGGACCCATCTGTTTCCACGATCAGATTTGAAGAATCTAAAGTACCGGTGTTGACACGGGAACCGGGCATTAATTCGGCGATGTTTCCACTATCTCCGGCATAAGCATTGGTCGCCTCAAAAATCACGTATTGGGGTGATTTCCGGCCAGAGGACGTACGAGCCTCACCGCGCCAGTGACGATAATCCTGAGCTTGGCCTCTCACCAAATACGTGCCATTGCCATCGATTTCAGCACATAGATAGATGGCATCTGCATTGTCGATGGTGGCCTTATCGAGTGGCTGAATGGCTCGTCGGAAATATGGATAGTCTGGGTCACTGAGCGCACGGTCGATCGCCCCATAGAGAAATCCAAGAAGATAGCGATAACCCTCAGCAAGATTCCGATCCGTAGGTGGAGGAGGGTAGAGCTTTGGATCATCGATGGCTTCTCTTGCCCTACCAAGTTCGGCGATCATTTGATCCCAGGCATCCCGAAGGCATATCCGAGCATCTTTGCGAGCCATCTCGTCCTCATACATCGAACTATCCTCCTTTGTCAGTAATTGATCAAAATGAATCCTTGCCCCAGATATACTGCTGAGCTGCCGTCGTTACCGTGAGCATCGTTGAGAGTAGCACAATCAACTATCCTCAGGCAGATATTCTTTGAACATATCACCAAGCTCGTCATCCGTCCGTTCCGGGACTTTGTAATAAGTACGGATAACAACAGATCCATCTGGTTCAAATCGGTACGTTTCAATACTGAGCCCAACCATTGTTTTGCTCCCTGCAGTTATGTGGTTTTCCAGCAACCACGCAACCTCATTACCGCAAATGAAGAGGGTCCCTTCGACGATCTTGAATTTGACATTTGGTTGAAACAGGTCATAGGATTTCGAGGCACATTCTTCAAAACCTACTTTTTCCGGTGTTCCCACGGGATCGAGCATCCTGAAGTCACCGGGAGCTACACTCTTCCAATTCCTTTCCCAACCCTCTTTATCACCTGCGTTCCAAAGGGCAACGTAATTTTCTGCCCATTTCTTCAACTGCTCTTGCTTTGGTACTGCCATAACTACATTACTCCTCTCTCAGTAAATTGACTATGATCTATGATCAGGCAATAGCGCCAATCCCAAGTCTACCGTCACCATCGCTGAAGAGGCAAGACCTGTCTTATCCGTAATGTGGCCAATAGTGATAGTATTTTCCTTAGCTGGTGTAACCGTGTCCGTTGGGGAGGCTGTTAGTTGATCTTTGCCGCCGTCACTATCGCTACAGGCAGCCAGCAAGGGTAAGGCAAATAGTAGGATCAACAGAGAGAACACGAATATCTTATTTGAATGCATCATAATGTCACCCCTTTACTTAATTGAGGTTCCACTGTTGGCTTTCACTACTGCTAATGGATTTTTACGCCCACCTGAAAATTGATGAATTCACCATAGGCACCACCTTATTTTTTTGCACTGGCCAGTAATTGCGTGATCGGTTCGGCAGGGACGTGTTTTC